>DAIOEG010000001.1:0-19856 GCA_036746415.1 Phycisphaera sp.
TCCGCGTTGGTTTCGTGGCGGAGTTGGCCGCAGGCGGCGGCGATGTCTCGGCCTCGGCTTTGGCGGATGTGGGTGTTGAGGCCGTGCTGTTGGAGGATGGCTTGGAAGGCGCGGACGTCGTCGGTGGTGGGGCGTTCGTAGGGGAGGCCGGCGACCTGGTTGTAGCGGATGAGGTTGATGTTGCTGCGGAGCTTTTTGGCGACGTCGGCGAGTTCGCGGGCGTGTTCGGGGCGGTCGTTGACGTTTCGGAGGAGGATGGATTCGAGGGTGACTTCGCGGCCGGTGGTTTGGAAATAGTGCTGGCCGGCCTCGCAGAGCTCGTCGATGGTGACGAACTTGGCCCAGGGGATGATCTGTCGGCGGATGTCGTCGTTGGGGGCGTGGAGGGAGATGGCGAGGGTGAAACGGCTGCTGGGGTTCCCTTCACCGTCGGTCAGGATGACGACGATGACGACGGGCGGCAGCGTGGTGTTTTTCAACCGTTCGCGGGTCTCGCTGATCGCCATGCCGATGGCGTCGAGCAGGGCGGTACCGCCGCGCGGCACGAAGGTCTCGGTACACAACGGCATCGTCTCGGCCAGCGGCAGGGCGGTGACGTTCGGCTCATACTGGTCGTCAAACTGGATGAGCGACAAAGACGCGGTGCCGGGCGTCGCACTGGCCTTGGATGAAGCGGTTGTAACCGTCGATGGTCGAGTCGAGGATGTCTGCCATGGAGCCGGAGCGGTCGAGGATGATGGTGAGATCAGTATGCGCCGGGAACTGGTTTGCGTTCGCTGTCATGGGTCTGGCTCCTGAAAGGGGTGAGGACATCAGAACGAGTATCCAGACGGCGGTGACGACAGCGTGTCGCCCGCGTTGCCGGGCCGGGGAAGGCGTTGGATACTCAGGATGAATCGTGCAGACCCCCGGGCCCTTGGACACCAAGCATCGAAGGATAAGATGCGGGTCCTGCAGTTTGACTCTCAAGAACCACGCCGGGTGCGCGAGCGTGATCAACAGTGGGAGTTTGAAACGCGTCTCTGTCTCCGATCGACCCTGATTCGAGGCATCGGTGCGTCTAGGTCGATAAAGTTTTGATGATGCGGTACGGGCACATGCTGATGGCGGTCGCTGCGGCGCTTCTGGGCGTGGGGGTGCTCATGACAACGTCGGCGGGGCAGACGGTGGGGAGGGGGGTCAGTGATGATGCGTCGTTCTGGGCAACGGTGTTTTCGACCGCCTGGGGTCGGCACGCGGTCTTTGCGCTGGTCGCGGTGGGGGCGATGCTGGTGGGGTACTCGTTGGACGTGCGTGGGGTGTTTGGGTTTGGGCAGAAGAGGTCAGACGCTTCACTGCGTTCAGCGTCGGCGTGGGGGAACAGGTGGGGCGGTGTTGCGGGGGTGTTGGGGAGCCCGCTGCTTTGGGTGATGGTGGTGGCGTTTGGGTGCGTGGCGTTGACGTTCGTGCCGGGGCTTGGGAAGAACGTGAACGGGGCCTCGCGTTGGCTCGTCGTGCCGGGGGTGGGGTTGAGCTTTCAGCCAAGTGAGGTCATGAAGTGGGCGATGGTGATCGCGCTGGCTTGGTGGTGTGCACGTCGGCGGGGCGTGATGCACCGGTTCTGGTGGGGCCTGGTGCCTGCGCTTTTTCTGCTGGGGCTGGGTGCGGGCATGGTGCTCATCGAAGACCTGGGTACCGGCGCACTCATCGGCGCGGTCGGCATCGCGGTGATCGTGGCGGGCGGAGCGCGGTGGTGGCAGGTGGGGTTGCTGTTGCCCATCGGCATCGCGGGGCTTGTCGGGGCGATCGTCACAAGCCCGTACCGGGTCAAGCGTCTGCTGGCGTTCATGGACCCTTGGGCCGACCCGATGGGCATCGGCTACCACCCGATCCAATCGATGCTCGCGTTTGCGCAGGGAGGGTTGTTTGGCCGGGGGATGGGCAACTCGATCCAGAAGTACCACCTGCCCGAGGACACAACCGACTTCATCTTCCCGATCCTCTGCGAAGAGTGGGGCCTGGCGGGCGCAGCGCTGGTGCTGGCGCTGTACGTGGCGATCTGGTGGCTAAGCATGGGGATCGTGGCCGAGTGCCGCGACACGTTTCGCCGGCTCATCGGGCTGGGCGTGCTGCTGACGATCGGATTGCAGGCGATCATGAACATCGCGGTCGTGACGGTGGTCGTTCCAACCAAGGGCATCGCGCTGCCGCTCATCAGCGCAGGCGGCACGGGATGGATCATGACGGCGTTCATGCTCGGCGTCCTCGCATCGCTGGACCACGCGGCAGCGGTGGAAGAACAAGACGCGCCGGTCGATGTTTCGGAACCAAACGGATCAGTTGCGCTGTCGGCGTATCGCGTCGGCGCGTCATAAGAACTTGAGCCACAGATCAACACAGATGAACACCGATGAGAGGCGTTTGTCAGAGAACTGACGCGGCGAAGATCAGACGCAATATTGTCAAGCTCTGCGTCCACTGCGCCTCTGCGGTTCATAACTTTCCTTGATCATCTAAGACATGAGCAACACGCGCACGGTTTTGTTGGCCGGTGGTGGGACGGGGGGGCACATCGGGCCGAACCTCGCGGTGGTAGAGCGTCTGCTCGATGCGCGGATCGATGTCCGGCCACACCTGCTCGTGTCGAACCGTGCGATTGATCGCACGGTGGTCGAGCCCGAGGGCGTGTCGTTCACGGTGTTGCCGGCGATGCCGATGGCGTGGCGTGGCGGCGGGCTGCTGCGTTTTGCATCGGGTTACTTGAAGAGCAAGGCGGTGGTGAAACGGCTGATCCGCGAGGAGAGCGTCGTGTCGGTCGTGGCGACGGGCGGGTTTGTCAGTGGGCCGGCGATCGCTGCGGCGCGTGCGTGTGGCGTGCCGTGTGCGCTCATTGCGCTCGACGCGGTGGCGGGTCGCGCGGCACGTCACTTGAGCAAGAGCTGCACGCAGGTCTTCAGCGCCTATGAGAAGCCCGACGGGTTGGAGGACGCGTGGCACGTGGGCTACCCGCTGCGTTACAGCGCGGTCAGCGCGCTGGATCAGAACTCGGCCCGTGCTGGGCTTGGCCTGCGTACAGACCGGCAGACGCTGCTGGTCGTGGGCGGCTCGCAGTCGGCCGAGACGATCAACCGCGCGATGGCCGAGCTGGTGAGTCGATCGACGCACGCATCGGCGCTGCGCAGCTGGCAGGTGCTGCACCTGGGCGGCGAGCGTGACACGCCGATGCTGCGCGAGGCGTACGCGAAGGCGGGGGTGGCGGCGACGGTCGAACCGTATTGTCGAAGGATGGGTCTTGCGTGGGCATCCTCCGACGTCGCGGTGAGCAGGGCGGGCGCGGGCGGCGTGGCCGAGGCGTGGGCCAACGCTGTGCCGACGTTGTTCATGCCGTATCCGTTTCACAAGGACGAGCATCAACGGCTGAACGCGCTGCCGCTGGTGAACATGGGCGGGGCGGTGATGGTGCGTGACCGCGTCGAGGCGTCGGCGAACGTAGCAGAGCTCGCGGGGCCGCTGATCGAGCTGATGACAAATGCGGGCCAGCGACAATCGATGCGTGAAGCGCTGCTGCGCACGCCGCCGCGCGACGGGGCCGCTGCGCTGGCGGAGTGGGTGGAGGAGTCGCTGCGGGGCTGACAGGGGGAATGGTGAGTGGGTGTTGGGGAGTGGTCGGAAGTGAGAGGATTGAACCCTTTCGATTGGATCGAAGCGCGGTGGTGTTTGAAGCGTGATGGGAGGCATGTCCCACGGACGCTTTGAGATTGCCGGGCTAGACTCTGGCCGTGCCGACGTTGATACCGGACATCTTGCGTGTGGATGAGCGGATCGCGGAGCTGTTGGACGGTCGGGCGATGCCTGCGGGTCTGCGGTCGGCGATGCGTTACGCGGCGCTTGGGCCGGGCAAGCGGGTGAGGCCCGTGCTCGTGATGCGTTGGTCGGAGTTGGCGTGTGATCTAACGCCGCATGCACCATCACACGCTAGGGACGCATCGCTTGATCTCACGCTCGATGCCGCCGCGGCGATCGAGATGGTGCACGCGTTTTCACTCGTGCACGACGACCTGCCGGCGATGGATGACGATGACCTTCGGCGTGGCCGGCCGACGTTGCATCGGCACACGAATGAAGCGATGGCGATCCTCGCGGGTGATGCGCTGTTGTCGTTATCGCACGAGGTGCTCGCCCGACACTCGGGGACATCCTCGTTGTTGCAGGAGTTGTCATCGGCCACAACGGACATGATCGCCGGGCAGGTGCGTGACACGCTGCCCGAGGCGGTCGATGAGCCGGGTCTTGAACCGCTCGAACAACTGCGGCGCATCCACCATGAGAAGACCGGTGCGCTCTTGCGCTGCGCCTGTCGCATGGGTGTGTGGTGCGGCGGCGGCGGCGAGGCGATCATGACCGACGCGACGCGTTACGCCGATGCTGTTGGCGTCATGTTCCAGGCCATCGACGACCTGCTCGACGTCACGAGCAACGCCGCGACCCTCGGCAAGGCGACCCAGAAAGACGCCGACGCCGGCAAGCTCACCTACCCTGGCCTGCTCGGCGTCGAAGGCACACGCCGACACGTCGCCCAGCTGCTGGAGCAGGCCGAGCAAGCCCTCGCACCGTATGGCCCGTCGGCACACGCGCTGCGCACCTTTGCGCAAGGCCTTGCACAACGCGACCGCTGAACCGCACGGCACGCCGCAACGTCTGATCTCCAGACCAAGCACACCAGAGCCGACCACGCCCGGCCCCGCTAAACTCTCACATCCTGCCCATGCCGGCAGCACACGCACGCTATCGGATCAACGGATGAGCCCAACGACCCTGACGCTACTGCCCACGCTCCAAGGGCCCAAGGACCTCCGCAAACTCCCGATCGATGCGCTGCCCGAGCTCTGCAAAGAGCTCCGCCAAGTGATCTGCGAACAGGTCAGCGCCTCCGGTGGGCACCTCGCGCCCAACCTCGGCGTCGTCGAGCTCACCGTCGCGCTGCACTACGTCTTCGACTTCGCACACGACCGGCTCCTCTTCGACGTCGGCCACCAGTGCTACCCGCACAAGCTGCTCACCGGCCGACTGGGCCTCATGAGCAAGCTGCGACAGAAGGGCGGCATGGCTGGCTTCCCCGAGCCGCTCGAGAGCGACTACGACCTCTTCGCCGTCGGGCACGCTGGCACCGCCATCAGCACCGCTGTTGGCATGGCGCGCGGCGACGACCTCATCGCCGGCGGCGTGGGCAAGAGCGACCGACGCGCCGTCGCCATCGTCGGCGATGCCTCCATCGTCAACGGCGTCGCGCTCGAGGGCCTCAACAACGCCGGCACGCTCCACCGGCAGTTCCTCACGATCCTCAACGACAACGGCATGTCCATCGCCAAACCGCAAGGCGCGATGGCCGCGTACTTCGACCGTGTCCGCGTCAGCCCCACGTACGCCGACCTCAAACGCAAAGGCAAGCGCGTGCTCTCTCACCTGCCCGGCGGGTCGGTCATCGAAGAGGTCTACCACCGCGGCGGCGAAGTGCTCAAGGCCATGATCTCCACCGGGCACCTCTTCGAGGACTTCGGCCATGTCTGCGTCGGCCCGATCGACGGCCACGACCTGCCCTGGCTCATCGAGGTCTTCCGTGAGTTGCACAGCATCCCAAGGCCCGTGCTCCTGCACGTCAAAACGATCAAGGGCAAGGGCTTCGCGTTTGCCGAGAACGACGCGACGAAGTTCCACAGCCCCGCCGCGTTCACCATCCATACCGACCCCGATCACACCGTGTCGCCGGGCCTGGAGCGCGAGGGCTGCCGTGTCGAGATCAAGACCAAGGGCCGATCGTTCACCACGGCTTACGCCGACGCGATGATCGACATCATGCAGCGTGATGAGAAGGTCGTCGCCGTCACCGCCGCGATGCCTGATGGCACGGGCTTGAACAAGGTGATGCCGCGCTTCCCGCACCGCACATTCGACACGGGCATCTGCGAGAGCCACGCGATGGACATGTGCGCGGGCATGGCCAAGTCGGGCCTTCGGCCCTTCTTCGCGGTGTACTCGACGTTCAGCCAGCGTGCGCTGGATCAGGTGTTTCAGGAAGTCGCGTTGCAGGGGCTGGCCGTGCGCGTGTGCATGGACCGCGCGGGCTTCGTCGGCGGCGACGGCGCGGTGCACCACGGCTTCATGGATATCTCCATGTTCCGTACGTTGCCCGGCGCTGTCCTGCTTGCTCCAAGCGACGAGCCGACGCTGATCGCGGCGCTCGAGTTCATGCGCACCTACGACGCGGGCGCTACGTTCATCCGTTACCCGCGTGACAATGTGGCGGTCTCGCCGGTGCAGGTTCGTCCCGCGCCGTACGAGCTCGGCAAGGCCGTGTGCGTGAAGCACGTCGCGTCGCCTGATGTTGCGATCCTCGCGTACGGGACGATGGTGTATCCATCTCTCGAAGCCGCTGAAACCCTTGAAAAACAAGGCAGATCGGTCGCTGTATACGACGCGCGCTTTGCAAAGCCCGTCGATGCGGCGCTCATCAAGTCGTTGCTGACCGCTGGTCTCCGCACGCTCACGGTTGAAGACCACTTCGCCACCGCGGGCTTCGGCTCCGCCGTGCTCGAATCGGCGCAGAGTATGCACCTGGACACCCGCCTGCTCGGCCGACTGGGCATGCCCGAACGCTGGGTCGGCCAAGACAGCCGTTCCAGCCAGCTCCGGGGCGCGTCCCTCGACCCCGCAGGCATCACCCACGCCGCCCTCGCCCTGCTCGACGCCCAGCCACAACCCGGCCCCGCCGTGAAGTCAACCGTTTCCGTTTAAGAGTTTTGGCCACAGATGGACACAGATCAACACAGATGGGACCGAACATTTTGAGCAATTTTGAGAAAAGAAAGATGCAATCATGAATCAACTTTGTTTTTGCCTCTCCGCTTCTGTTTCTGATCATCTGCGTTTATCTGTGTGCATCTGTGGCTAAACCTCTTCGCTTTGCGGTTCAAGCTTGAAATCATGTGCCTACTTGCAACGACGCCAGCGCCGTCGGCTTGTCCGCCATGAACTCGAACAGCTTCTCCAGACCCGTCATCACAAACACCGACCACACCGTCTTGTTCACGCCCGTCAGCACCAGTCGCCGCGATGCGTCGCTCTGCTGTCGGCGGAGGCGGAGCAGCTGGCTGAGGTTCGAGCTGTTGATGTGGTCCACCTCTGCGAAATCGATCAGCACATCGACCGCCGGAGCACTTGCGCTTGCCTCGGTACTGCGCAGCATCGTGCTCAGTGTCAGCAGATCGTCAGACACCCCCGGCTCGGGCCTGGGACTCAACACCCAAATCGTCTCTGACCATCGTTGTAACGACATGGCCGCATCATAACCCCTCAGCACCCACGCTCGAAGAGCCGATGGCCACCGACCGTCGGTCGTCGACTCACTCCGCCTCGGCCACTCCATCATCGCGCACACGGGCCACGGCAGCTAGCTTGTCGTCATCGCCCAGCGAGATGACGCGGACGCCCGCAGTGCCTCGGCCGGTCTTGCGCACGTCGCCGGCGTGGATGCGGACAATCTTGCCGTTGGTGCTGATGAGCATCACGTCGTCCTGCTCCGAGACGGTCATGACGGCGACGACGGGGCCGTTGCGGCCCTCTGTCTTGATGTCCTTGCGGCCCTTGCCGCCGCGCGACTGCGGACGGGTCGAGCCGTCTTCGGACTGCACGAGGTACTCGGCGGTGTCGGTGCGCTTGCCGTAGCCGTTCTCGCAGACGGTGAGCAGGTCGGTCTCCTTGCCCGGCTCGATCCGCACGACGCCGACCACCTTGTCGCCCTCACCCAGCTCGATCCCCTTGACGCCCGTGGCGCCTCGGCCCATCGCACGCGCATCGTCCGCGCGGAAGCGGATCGCCATGCCCTCGGCCGTCGCGAGCAGCACGTGGTCGTCGTCCGCGACCCACTTGACGCCCACGAGCGCATCGCCCTCACGCAGCGACACGGCAATGATCCCGCCGGCGTGCACGTTGCGGTAGTCCGCCAGCGCCGTGCGCTTCACGAGGCCGTTCTCGGTGGTGAAGAGCAGGAAGTCCTCGCCCTTCTCAAAGTCGTGGATGGGCATGAACTCGACGATACGCTCGCCGGGCTGCAGGTTGATCAGGTTGATGATCGCCCGGCCGCGGCTGGTCCGCGTCGCCTCGGGCACCTCGTACACCTTCATCCGAAACACCCGGCCCGTGTTCGTAAAACACAACAGGTCGTCGTGGCTCGAGCTGACGAACACCTCCTGCGTGAAGTCGTCGTCCTTGGACGTGGCACCGATGATGCCCTTACCGCCCCGGCCCTGCGCACGGTATTCGTCGACGGGGAGGCGCTTGATGTAGCCCGCGTGCGTGATCGTCACCGCGACCTGGTGCTCGGGGATCATGTCGCCCATGTCGACGTGGCCGACCTCGGTGGGGTCGATGACCGTGCGACGCGCGTCGGCGTACCGCGCCTTCATCTCGGCGATGTCTTCGAGGATGATCGCGTCCACCTTGGCCTGACTCGCGAGGATGGACTCGTACTCCTCGATCTCGCCGACGAGCTTGGCGTATTCGCTCACGAGCTTCTCGATCTCAAGGCCGACGAGCTGGATCAGCTGCAGCCGACCGATCGCCTCGGCCTGCACACGCGTGAGCGCGATGTCCCCGCCGGCGCTTGCCTCGACGAAACGCGTTGGCAGCTTGGGCGCGTAGGGATGACTCTCGGGGATGCGGAAGCCCCGGGCCATCAGCTTCTCGATCGCTTCATCGCGCGTCGTGCTCTCGCGGATCAGGCGGATCACCTCGTCAAGGTCGCATACGGCGTAGATCAGTCCCTCGACCTTGTGCGCATCCTGCTGCGCCTGGCGAAGCTTGAACGCGACCCTCCGGCGGATGACCTCGACGCGGTGCTCGAGGTAGCAGTCGATCAGCTCGCGGAGCGAGAGCGTCTTGGGCTGACCGCGCACCAGCGCGATGTTGATGATGCTGAAGGTGGATTGCAGCGGCGTGAGCTGGTAGAGCTGGGTCTCGACGACGTGCGGGTCGGTGCCGCGCTTGAGCTCGATGACCAGCCGCATGCCGCCGCGGTTGCTGGACTCGTCGGTGACGGCCGAGATGTCGGTGAGCTTGTCGTTGGCGCGTTGCTGCTTGATCTTCTCGATGATGCCGTCGTTCTTGGTGACCTGATAGGGCAGCTCGGTGACGACGAGCAGGTCGCGTCCGCCTTTGTTTTCGTGGACGATCTTGGCGCGGACGCTGACCCGGCCGCGCCCGGTCTTGTAGGCCTGCAGGATGCCGGACCGGCCCATGAGCGTGCCGCCCGTGGGGAAGTCCGGGCCGGGGACGATGGAGATGAGCTCGGCAAACGTGAGGTCGCGGTTCTTGAGCACGGCCGTGATGGCGTCGGCGATCTCCCCGAAGTTGTGCGGGGCCAGCGACGTGGCCATACCCACGGCGATGCCCGTCCCGCCGTTGACCAGGAGGTTGGGGAACCGCGCGGGCAGCACGGTCGGCTCCATCATCCGGCCGTCGTAGTTCTCCTTGAGGTCGACCGTCTCCATCTTGAGGTCATCAAGCATGTCGGCCGCGGGGAACGCCATGCGCGCCTCGGTGTACCGCATCGCCGCCGGCGGGTCGGGGTCGGGCGATCCGAAGTTGCCTTGCGGGTCGATCAGCGTGTGACGCATCTTCCAGTGCTGGGCCATGTTGACCAGTGTCGGGTAGATGACGGCCTCGCCGTGGGGGTGGTAGTTGCCGGACGTATCGCCGCAGATCTTCGCGCACTTGATGTGCTTGCGGCCCGGCCGCAGGTTCAGGTCGTTCATCGCCACGAGCACCCGGCGCTGTGAGGGCTTGAGCCCGTCGCGCACATCCGGCAGCGCGCGGTCGACAATCGTGGACATCGCGTAGGTCAGGTACGAGTCCGCCAGCTCGCGCTCGATCGCCAGGTCGGCGACCTTACCGAGGTTCGTCGGGCCCGAGGGGGCCGGGATTTCGTTAGGATTTTGCGGTAAATCCGGTGGGAGCTCGGCCATGAGCAGTCAATCTCCAGCATCGTCGTGAAGGGTGTGCGACAAGCCGCACATCATACCCGCAATCACCGCGCGATGCCGACCGCAGCAGGCACGATCGATCGGATTCTGTTCGGATGGTTCATGCGGATCGTTGGTCGTGTCACGACGCTGCGCCGCACGACGCGATCTCTTCATCACGCAGGTAGCACGAGGGGTCTTGCCCGGCCCAGCTCCCCGTGGCGGCGTGGGCGCGTGTCCGGCTGTTGCCGTTGCAGACCTCGATGAACCGGCACCGCTTGCAGCGTTCCGGCAAGAGCTGCACACGCTGGCGCAGGTGGCGCAGCCGACGGTCGGCTGGGTCCGCGCCCCAGACCTCGTTGAAGGTCTGATGGCGGATGTTGCCGACGCTCAGGTGCCACGAGAACTGGTCGATGTGGACGTTGCCCGTGGGGCTGATCGAGCAGATGTTCTGGCCGGAGCGGTTGCCGCCGGTGCGGGCGAGTCGGTCGAAGAGGCGCTGCGTGTCGGCGGGGCTGGTGTGCTCGCTGCGGAGCACGGCGTAGGCCGCGTCGGCGTGGTTGCCGACGGTGAGCACCTCGAGCGGTGTGCCCTGCGCGTGCAGTTGCTGCGTGCGTGTGAAGAGGCGCTCGACGGCGGCGCGGGTCTGGTCGGCGGTGAGGTCGTGGTGCGACATGCGCCCGCCCCGGCCGGCGTAAGCCAGGTGGTACACGCACAGGCGGTCGATGCGCTCGGCGACGCACAGGTCGATGACATCATCGAGGTGGTGCGCATTGAGTGTGTGGATGGTGAAGCGCACGCCGACCTTGAGGCCGTGACGCCTGCATCGCCGGAGCGCCTCGACCGAGCCGGCAAACGCGCCGCGTTGTCCGCGCAGTCGGTCGTGCACGCTCTGCAACCCGTCGAGCGAGATGCCGATGTAACGCACGCCGATGTCGGCAAGCTCGTTGGCGGTGCGCTTGTCGATGAGCAGGCCGTTGGTCGAGAGCGTGACGGGCAGGCCCAGCGACCGCGCGTAGCGCATGAGTTCGAGCGTGTCGGGCCGGGCGAGGGGCTCACCGCCGGAGAAGAGCACGGCGGGCACGCGAAACGCCGACAACTCGCGCAGCAGCTCGCGTCCTTCCTCGTGCGTGAGTTCATCGGGCTCGGCGTCGGCGGTGGCGCTGGCGTAGCAGTGGACGCAGCGCAGGTTGCACCGGCGGGTGACGGCCCAGACGACGACGGGCCGGGGCACTTGCTCGCTGCTGCGCTGCTGCCCGCGGTCGCGGTGCCCGTAGCGGAGCTGCTCGTTGCCGGCGGCGTGGTCGCAGAGGATGTTGCTGACGCTGAACATGACAAATCCCTTGTGCTGAAACTGTTCTTGAATGGTCAACGGGTTGAAAGCGCGGCGAGCGGCTGATAGGTGCAGTCGGGCTCGGCGGCGAGCATGTCGCCGTGGACCGCGTAGCTGCGTGCCCTGGAGCCGCCGCAGAGCGCGCGGAAGTTGCACATGCCGCACTTGCCCCGCAGGCGGTCGGGGTCGCGCAACGCGACGAACGTCTCGTGGTGTTGATAGAGATCGACGACATCGTCCTGTGTCACGTTGCCGCAGTCGACGGGCAGGAAGCCCGACGGCTGGAGGGTCCCGGTGTGGCTGATGAAGAGCACGCCCTTGCCGTCGTTGGTGCCGGCCATGCGGTGGTGATGCTGCTGCATCGGGTCGCCACTGTGTTGCAGCACATAGCGCCTGTAGAACGGCGCTTCGGTGGTCTTGATGGCAAAGGGTCGGCGTTGCTGTTGTTCCCAGAGCTGTTTGAAGACGGGCTCGTACTGCTCGGGGGCGAGTCGGTCATCGCTGCGCGCCCGGCCGGTGGGCACGAGGAAGAACACCGACCACATCGACGCGCCGACGTTGCCGACGAGGTCTGCCATGTCGGCCAGCTCGTGTGCATTGCCTCGGTGGATGGTGGTGTTGATCTGCGTAGGCAGGCCGAGGCGCTGGGCATGAAGCAGCGCATCGATGCCGCGCTCGAACGTGCCACGCACGCCGCGCCACCGGTCGTGCGTGCCGGCCGATGCGCCGTCGATGGACAGCGCGAGGCGGTGCAGCCCAAGGCCCTTGCAACGCGCGACGACGTCGGCGGTGAGCAGCGGCGTGGCGCTTGGCGCGAGGGCGACGGTCAGGCCCAACGCGCGTGCGTGGGTGATGAGGTCGAACAGGTCCGCGCGCTCGAGCGGGTCGCCGCCTGTCAGCACGACTACGGGCGGCGGTTCAAACGCCGCGAGGCGCTCGAAGACGCGTTGCCACTGCGGCGTGCTCAGCTCGCCGGGGTGGCAACGCCGATGCGCACTGGCCCGGCAATGCCGGCACGCCAGCGCGCAGGCCCGCGTCAACTCGATGAACACCACGACCGGCGAGGCGCCCAAAGACGCCTGCGAAATCAACGGCTTCCCGTGCATGACACCGATTCTAGACAACCGTGTCTTGTTTTCAAGCCGACGCGCCGTGCAGCGCTCTTTTCAACGGTCGCACCGCCCGCCCGCCTTGTCCGCATGGTCTGCCATTACACTGCCCCGCTTTCACCATCTTCAACGCGAGTACGCATCATGGAAGCAGGCATCGTCGGTCTCCCCAACGTCGGCAAGTCGACGCTCTTCAACGCCCTCACCAAAGCCGCCCCCGGGAAGGGTGCGCTCGCCGCGAACTATCCGTTTGCGACGATCGAGCCCAACGTTGGCGTCGTGCCCGTGCCCGATGACCGCCTCGCGCTCATCCACAAGTTCATCGAAACCGACAAGGTCATCCCCGCGGCGCTGCGACTCGTCGACATCGCCGGCCTCGTGCGCGGCGCGTCCAAGGGCGAGGGCCTGGGAAACAAGTTCCTGAACCACATCCGCGATGTCGATGCGGTGCTCATGGTCGTCCGCTGCTTCGACTCGCCCCCCGGAAACGACATCACGCACGTCGACGGCTCCGTGGATCCATTGCGTGACATCGACACCATCCAGACCGAGCTGATGCTGGCCGACATGCAGAGCGTCGAGGGCGCGCTGGACAAGGCGCGCCGCTCTGCACGCTCCGGTGACAAGGCGGCGAAGGCGCGCGTGTCGCTTTTGGAAAAAGCCGAGCTGCTGCTCAACGACGGCCAGCCGCTGCGGACGCTGGAGCTGACGCCCGATGAGAAGAAGGAGGAACGCGCGTTCGGCTTCCTCTCGGCCAAGCCCATCCTGTTCGTCGCCAACGTGGATGAGGCGTCGCTGCCGTCGGCGGACAACGCGTATGTGCAGCGTGTGCGGGAGCGGGCGGCGAAGGACGGGGGCATCGTCGTGGCGATGTGTGCGAAGCTCGAGGCGGAGCTTGCGGAGCTGGAGGGTGAGGATCAGCGGGAGATGTTGGAGGCGGTGGGGCTGACCGAGCCGGGGCTCAATGCGCTGGCGCGGGCGTCGTACAAGCTGCTTGGGTTGCAGAGCTACTTCACGGCTGGCAAGCAAGAGATCCGCGCCTGGACGGTGCCCATGGGCGCGACGGGTCCGCAGGCGGCGGGCGTGATCCACAGCGACTTTGAGCGTGGTTACATCCGCTGCGAGGTGTACGGCGTGGACGACCTTGCTGCGCTTGGCAGCGAGAAGGCCATCCGCGAAAGAGGCAAGATGCGCAGCGAGGGCAAGGACTACATCATGCGTGACGGCGATGTGTGCCACTTCCTGTTCAACGTGTGAGGGGAAGTGGCCGGTGGCCATTGGCTATTGGCCGGTGAAGAAGAAGTGAGTGGGGTGATGGTGGTCACTGCTTGTTGTGTGGCATCGCCTCAGGACGTGATTGCCGTACGAGCTTCCCTGGCTGGCCACTGGTTACCGGCCACTGGCCACTTTTCCCCGGAGCGCACCATGAAAGTTTCGGTCATCGGCGTCGGGATGGTCGGCTCCACACTGGCTTACGCGCTGTCGATGCGTCAGGTGTGTGATGAGTTGGTGCTGACAGGCCGGACGATGGAGAAGGCCCGTGGGGATGCGCTGGACCTGCAGCACGCGGACTTGTTTCGTGAGCGTGACATGCGGATCGTGGCGGGTGAGATTGGAGATACCGCCGGCTCGGAGGTGGTGGCGTTGTGTGCCTCTCGGCCGTGGAAGCAGGGTTTTGTGGATCGATACAACAACGCGCAAGCCAACGTGGACCTCGTCGATGAGCTGGTGCCCGCGCTTGCACATGCGTCGCCCGACGCGAAGATCGTGGTGCTTAGCAACCCCGTCGATGTGCTCACGTACCGCGCAATCCAGAAGTCGGGCTTCGAGCCGCGCCGCGTCATGGGCACGGGCACGCTGATCGATTCTTCACGCTTCCGTGCGCTGCTCAGTGAAGAGGTCGGCATCCATCCGCGCGACCTCCGGGCGTACACGTTGGGAGAGCACGGCGACACGCAGTTCCCCGCGATGAGCATTGCGGAGGCGGGCGGTGAGAAGATCGACGACACGCCGGCGCGTCGTGCGCTGTTTGAACAGGCGCGACACGCGGGGCCCGAAGTCTTCAAGCTCAAGGGATACACAAACTACGCGATCGCGTCGGCGGGGCTGATGGTGATTGAGTCGATCCTGACCGATGCGCGTCAGACGATGCCGCTGAGCGTGCTGGTGGATGGGTTTTGCGGTGTGCGTGATGTGTGTCTGTCGATGCCGGTGGTGGTGGGGGCGCAGGGCGTGGAGCGTTGGTTGCACCCGGAGTTGAGCGAGGAGGAGTCGGGGATGTTCCGTCACTGCGCAGCGGTGGTGCGTGATGTGATGGAGCGCACGGGTTGCGTGTGAGGCGGGTGTGTGGGGATCAGGGCGCGGTGAAGGGGACGGTGACCTGCGTGCCTCTGGCGGAGACGGTGACGAGGTAGGGCTTCTTGGGTTCGAGTGGTTTGCCACGACGGGGGACTGCATCGTCGGCGGAGTCCATGCCGCCGGGTGGTCGGCCGTAGGTCACGGCGGGGTGTGGGACGTCGGCGCGTTCGCGTTCTTCGTTTCGTTTGAGGTGCCAGGTGGGGGTGGCGCCCGAGTCGCCGTTGTCGGGCCGAACGACGAGTTCGTCGAGGACCCACCGGCCGTTGAGGGCGAAGATGACAGGCTGACCCGGGATGCGGACGACATCGACGACGAGGTTGGGCGTGGGCTGGAAGAGCCACCACGCGAGCCAACCGATGGCGAGGACGCCCATGAAGATGAGGAGTTTGATGGAGCGTGGGGTCATGGTGCGGCTCGTGTCGGTGGTTTGGGTTTTGGAAAACCCTTTGAGCTTCTACTTCATAGGACGCGTAAGATGGTGGAATCTTTACGATATCGCGTTGTCAGGAGGTTGCATATGGCAAGGACGACAAGGGGTTTCCGCAGGTTGCGTGTACGGGGTGTGGGTTTCACGCTGATCGAGCTTCTGGTGGTGATCAGCATCATTGCGCTGCTGATTGGGATTTTGTTGCCGGCGCTTGGCGCGGCGCGGGAGGTGGCCCGGTCGGTGAAGTGTCTGAGTCACATGCGTCAGCTGGGGTTGACGCTGGACATCTATGCGAACGACAACAAAGAGTCGTTCCCGCCGCGCGGCGGGACGTTGCTCAGCGGCGAGCCGTTGGCGGCGCTGGACGCGGCGGATGCGGGCGACGCAGCCCTGCCGACGTTGGACCCTGCGCAGCCGGTGCGTTGGTCGGCGTTGCTGTCGGCGGTGCTCACGGACAGTTCCCTGAAGAACGCTTCGCCTGATCCTGCGCAGCTGCAGCCCTTGCCGGTGTTCGTGTGCCCGACCGATGAAGACCCGGTCGGCCCGCAGGACACAGACGGCACGTACCACCCCTTCGATGCAATGCAGCGCAGCTACATGATCAACGGGTTCAACGACCTCAATCATGCCGATGCGGGCACGTGGACCGAGAGCGACACCACGACGATGAAGCGGACGTTCATCCGGCAGACCTCCGGCACGATCTTGTTCGGCGAGAAGCGTTCGGGGCCCGAGTTCCGCGGATTCTATATCGACTTGTTTGCGAACGCGACGGACCCGCTGTTCAAGGTCGAGCAGTCGCGGCACGGCGGGCGTGAGGGGGTGGGCGGGAGCAGCAACTACGTTTTCGGCGACGGCAGCGCTGCGTCGTTGCAACCCAACCTTTCGCTGACGCCTGTGAACCAGTGGGCGGTGCGGGAGTCGGTGCGGAACCCGTGAAGAGGCCCACGGTCGGTGACTGTGGGCTTCTTGGTTTTTTTAGTTGTGTTGCTGGCTCTCGGTTGCGGAGGCGACGGCGAGGGCGGCTTTGAACTCGATGAAGCTTTGCGCACCAAGGGCGGTTCGCCTTGCTTCATCGGTGCTGAAGGCGCGGGCGGTCATGTCGAGCAGTTCAAGTTGGCTGTCGGGGTCGTCCAGGGGCGTGAGGAGCAGACAGATGATCTCGGCGAGCTGGCCGTCTGGCGCGTCGAAGTCGATGCCGGCGTTGGAGAGGCCGACGATGGCGACGGGCTTTTTGAGTTGAGCCAGCCGTGCGTGCGGGACGGCAACGGCTTTGCCAATCCCGGTGGAGAAGACCTGCTCGCGTTTCCAGACGGCGGCGTCGATGGTGTCGGCGTCGAGGCCCGCGGCCTTGGTGGCGGCCTGTGCGAGCTCGCGGATGGCGCTGCGTCGATCGGCGCTTTTGAGCTGGCCTGCGAACATGTCCGCGCTGAGGAAGTCGATGAGCCGGCGCTTCTGTTGTCGTCGAAGGATGGCCTGCATGGCCGGGCCCGCGATGAGCGATGTGACGATGGCCATGATGACGATGGCGACGAAGAGCTTCTCGGTGATCAGGCCAGCGGAGAGGGCGAGCTGCGCGAGGATGATTTCCATGGCTCCGCGTGCGGACATTGCAAAGCCGATGGCCCAGCTCTCGCGTTTGCTCAGGCCTGCAAACTTGGCGCCGTAGTAGCAGCCGAACACCTTACCGATGATGGCGACAATCAAGACCAGTGTGACGGCCGTGAGGTCGAACCCTTCGAGGAAGTTGATCCGCAGCCCAACGCCCGCGAAGAACAGCGGCGCGAAGATATTGGTGATGAACTGTTCAATGGTTTGACGGGTCTGTTGGCGGAGGTGTCTGCTGTCACCGATGGCGACGCCCGCAAGGAACGCGCCGAAGATGGAGTGGATGCCGATGGCCTCGGTGATAGCGGCGCATACGAGAGCCGTGACCAAGACGAAGCCCAGCACTCCGCCGGGCCAGGTGGAGTGTGCTTGGATCCACGGGAGTATTTTATCTGCGGCCCAACGTCCAAGTGTCATCATGCCCACGACGAACAGGAGCGTGAGGCCGATGGTGGTGCCCAGCCCGTGGCCTGTGGAGTCGGGCGAGACGATGCCGTCGGGCCCGCCGACGGTGATGAGCGCGAGGACCATGGCAAAGCCGATCCAGCCGAGCAGGTCATTGACCATGGCGGAGGACATGATGAGCATGCCCATGTCGGAGCGGAACATGTTGAGGTCGATGAGGATCTTGGCGATGACCGGCAGGGCAGTGATGCTCATGGCGATGCCGACAAACAGGGCAAAGGGGATGAGCTTGTCGCTGTGAGCGTCGTAGCCGATGGCGACGGGCAGGGCGTACGCGAGCGCAAAGCCCGTGACAAACGGTACGAACATGCCCGCAATCGAGACCCACAGCGCGGCCTTGCCCTGCCGCCAGACCACCGAGAGGTCGACTTCCAGCCCGGCCACCAACAGGAGAAACGCGACCGAGAGGTTGAACATCATCGACAGGGCGATGTACACCCCGTCGATCTGCTTGTAGGGCTCGCCTGCCAGCACGGGGGCTCCCGAGGTATCGGTGACCACCGCGCCCGAGGCCTCGACCGCCATCGTTGCCCCCATCGAGACCGCCCCGGTGTCGGTCATGACGTATTGGGGGAACAGCCACAGGTAAAGGTCCGGGCTGGCCTGTGCGAGCACGGTCTGGCCGAGCAGGATGCCCGCGAGGATCTCCCCCAGGACCGCCGGCTGGCCGTACCGCTTGGCGAGCTCGCCCAGGAACTTGGCAAAGCCCAGCAGGACGGCCATACTCAGGAGGAACACGGTGATCTGCTGGACCGATAGCGGGCCAGCGGCGAGCGTGGTGGGCAACGCCCATACGGCGTTGGCTAGTGCGAGGGACTCGTGCATGAAAGTCGCTCCGGGTCGGGCCGGACGCGTCGGGCATTCAAACGAAAGTGCGTCGGGCGTCCGGCTGCTCGGTCGGTTGAACTGTAACCCATCTTGCCACAGGTCGCGATGGTCGAGGCCAGCGGGACGCCTGAGTCCGAATCAATCTTGACTTTTAAGTTGCACCGGGCCCGGAACGGTGGCAGTCATACAATGTCGTTGGAGGGTCTGAGGATCGGCCCCGCGTGCGGACAAGTCTGCACGCGGGGGCACGGGCTCTTCGGACGTACAGGAACGCTCAGCCAAGCCCGCGCCGGCGGGCTGAGCAACACGAGAGGGAGACGGTTGACACAGACGGATCACGCAGACCGAGGCATCCTGTGGCTGGGCCCGGGTCAACAAGCCCCCGCCCGGCTGCTGCATGCGCTGCGTGAACGGGGGCTGTCGGCGTCGGTGGTTTACTCGGCAGCGGCGCTGGTGGTGGAGCTGTCGCTGGGGCGACACGACCGGAGTCTGCCGGCGGTGCGGGGCGTGGTGCTGGTGGAGCCGGACCGGCTGCCGCGGGCAGGCGAGATGGTGGACGTGCTGAAGGATTACTTCCCCGACATCGGCCGGTGGCGTTACGAGGCGGGGAAGGACGGCCGGGGCGAGCTTGCGGCGCTCAACGGCCGGTTCGACCACGCGGGCAGCCCGGTCGCAGTGCCACAGGTGAGTGAGCGCACCGCGCCCAGCGACGTGCAACGAGCTGGCAGCGCCGCTCAAGCCGACGACCCGTGGGACTCCGCCGACGACGCGGACCGCTTGGTGAGTCAGGACGAGTTGTCGTGGCTCCTGGGCGAAGCGCCGCAGGCATCACCGACCAAGCCGACGAAACACCCAAGGCAGCCCGTCAGCGCACCAGTGTCTGATGCGATCAAACCCTTCAAGCCCTCGCCGCGTGGGGGTGGATCATGACTACACACGGCAAGACGTTTCAATCTGCGACCGAGCGCGTGCTCAAGCCGCTCACGCCGGGCGTGTCGGATGCGGTGCCGACTGCGGCTGCGTGGTCGCGTCGCGTGGTGGTCGTGCGCGAGGGCGCGTGGGCGGAGCGTTTGAGCGGGCTGTTGAACGGGTCGGTGGAGGTGGTGCGTGTGCCGGGTTTTTTGGCGGCGCTGGCAGAGGTGGGGGTTGGGCCTGTCGATGCGGTGCTTGGGCCCAGCAACGCACTGTCGGGGATGGAGCAAGAGGTGGTCGATGCGCTCGTGGACCTGTCGCCTGACGCGGCGCTGGTGCTGCTGGGTGAGGAGCCGACGGACCTGCTGGACGAGGGTTGGCCGGAGTCGCTGCCCGTGCCATTGCCGTTGGATGTGGGGGACGATGCGTTGCTGGTGGCGCTTGGGTTGACGGGTGATCGCAGGAGCGTCGGGCGAGCGGCCGGCGTGGCGTCGGTGTCGATCGAGGACCTCGGTTCGGAGCCCGCTCACGCGCAACCGCTGACGCTCGCCGCGTCGTTGTCAATCGAGGCAAAGCCCGTCGAGCCGCTGGGTGACACGGACCTCGTCGAGGCGTTGCTGGGTCACCACCCCAGCCGGGCCGAGGTGCCCGAACTCGCGATCGAGCTGCTGCGTCAACAGTCGCGCATGCCGATGCTGGCGTACTGCCCCGCGACCGCCGGGCACGACCGCGGCGCGGCGCTGCGCTGGCCGACGCTGCCTGCCGCGCGGGTCTGCTACCACGGCACGACCTTCGGCTACCTGCAAGAGCCCGCGACCACC
>DAIOEG010000001.1:19866-29263 GCA_036746415.1 Phycisphaera sp.
GCGCGCTGGCTGACGCTTCACGAGCAGCACGCGCAGCTGCGCGACTTGGCACTGCGCGACGAGCTCACCGATTGCTGGAACCGCCGATACTTCTTCCGCTTCCTCCACCGCGTCCTCGAACGCGCACAGCACGACCAGCGACAAGTCACGCTCATGCTCTTCGACATCGACAACTTCAAGCTCTACAACGACCGCTACAGCCACGCCGCGGGTGATGAGATCCTCCGTGAAAGCGCACGGCTCATGATGTCCGTCGTCCGCGAGCACGACGTGGTCGCGCGCATCGGTGGGGACGAGTTTGCCGTCATCTTCTGGGACCCCGCAGGCCCGCGTCAGCACGGCTCGCACCACCCACAGGACGTCGTCGCCATCGCCAACCGTTTCCAGCAACAGGTCTGTGAACTCAAGTTCCCCAAGCTCGCCAGCCACGAGCACGCCACCCTCACCATCTCAGGCGGCCTCGCCACCTACCCCTACGACGGTACCACGCCCGACGACCTGCTCAACAAGGCCGATCTCATGGCCCTCGAAAGTAAACGCAAAGGCAAAAATGCGCTAACCTTCGGCAGAGGCGTCCACGACGACCCCACGCAGTCCGTCTGCTGAACATCACCACGTCCATTTCCGCCGCGCCGACGTTGGGCCCTGTCAACCGCGCGAAGCGTTCGACCCACACTTATCCGGGAATAACACGCCCGCGCCAGCTATTCTTCACCCGCACGGGAAGATCAAGGGACCCCACATGACACACCTCCGCCGTACCGTTCGCACCCTCACCGCCGCCGCGCTGCTCTCACCTTTCGCAGGCCATGCGCTTGCGGAAGCCGTCACCTTCGACTTCGCCGACCCCAAGGGTGTTAACGCGGTGCTCTTCAAGCTCGATTCCAAGCTCGAGCCGATCGTCGGCATGGCAACGGGCCTCACCGGCTCGATCTCGTTTGACCCCGCCGACCCGATGAGCTTCAAGGGCTCGCTCTCGCTCCCGGCCAACCAGGTCACCTGTTCTAACGCGCGCATGACCGCCGTCCTCCACGGGGCCGACTGGATCAACGCCGGCGAGAACCCGCTCGTCACCTTCACCTTCGATGAAGTCGTGAGCGTTGAGAAAGAAGACGACGAAACCGAACTCAACGTCGCCGGCTCGCTCACCGTCGCGGGCCAGACCGTCCCCATCACCGTCGAGATCGAAGTCGACCACCTCGTCGACGCCGCCAAAGACCGCGGCGGAGCCAAGGAAGGCGACCTGCTCGTCCTCCGCAGCGATTTTTCCATCAAGCGAAGCGACTTTGGCATCAAGCTCGACAGCAGCACCGATGTCGTCGCCGACGAGATCGAACTCGACGTCGCCGTCGTCGGTTACTCCAAGTAACAATCCGTCGTCATCACCAACCACCCCGTAGCGGGCGAGTTCACTCGCCCGTTTTCATTGATGTGACCACCCCGCTTCCCCCGTCAGGACCACAAGCCATGCCCATCATGTCGCGTTTCTTTCATGGATTGCACACCGCATGTAGCTCGGTCGTGATCGCTTTGGTTCCTGTGCTTCTGCCGTTCACAGCGTATGCGCAAGCACCTGCAGCCGAGCAGCTCATCGTCTTCACCCAGCCGACCGCTTCACCGCTGGCCGAGCGTTTTGAAAGCGATGCGTTGCCGCAGTTGCGCAAGCTCGCCGTGGAACTCGGCGTTGAGCTGGTCACCATCGACGTCTCGCAGCGTGGCGCGCCCGAAGCGGTGAAGCTCACGCCGCTCATCGCGTTTCAGAACCACCTGGGCCGATCGGTGTATCAAGGCCGATACGAGACTCTCGACCGCGTGCGTAACTTCGTCCGCACCGCCCGCTTCATGCCGCAGGGCGAAGAGCTTTTAGAGAAGTCTCTGCTGCCCGTCCGCAAGATCGGCCGTACCTCACTGGCCGCCCCGATCAAGATCACGGCGCTCGGAGGCGCGCAGCCAGACTCATTCGATGCCGATGCGTTCAATACCGAGATGATTCGCTCGCTCGCCTCCGCCATGCCCGGTTTCACGCTCGCAGACCGCGTCACCCTCGGCCGGAGCGACCGCCTTTTCTATGCCGACTTCCATCCCTACCGCGCTGACGACGGCACGCTTTACGTCTCCACCGAGCTTTACTCGCAGTTCCATTGCCACGAGCCCGTGTGGTCGGGCCTGCAATCACCCGCCGTCGGCCAATGGGACAAGCGCGCAGAAGTCTTCGCACAGGCCGCGCAGCAACTCGCGCAGGAGATCGATGCGCAGCTCGCCACCTCGACGCTCGGCGACGGTTTCGATGCGCTGGGCGCGGCCGTGCCCGTTGTGTCGTGGGAGTCACTGGGCCTGCCGTTGCCACCCAAGCCGCAAGGCGCAGCGGGCGTTGCCGTCAGCGTTGCGCTTGTGAGCGACTGGGTCATCGACACCGCCGCGCAGCACGCCCGCCCGGCCGTGCAGTTCGCCTTCCCCGCGCCGCTCGACGGGTACGCCGGCGAGGTCGCACGCATCACAGGCACCCTTACGCTCGGCAGCAACCTCACCCTCGCCAACAGCACCGGCCGGTTCGTCGCCGACCCCGCCACCGTCACCATGGGCGAGCCCGACCTCGACGATGCGATCCATAGCACCATGCTCATGGTCGATGACCACCCCGAGGCGACGTTTGAGCTACTCAGCGTGGAGGCAAGCGACGCGGCGATGTCATTCAACACCGTGACCCCCGCCATCCTCGTCGGCAGGTTCACGATGAAGGGCATCTCGATCGACCTCACCGTCCCCGCCAGCGTCGAAGCCGTCGTAAACGCCGACGGCTCGCCCCGCATCATCCTCGACGCCGCGTGGCCCATCTCCCTCAAAGACCCCTTCAACATCGACGGTCCACCGGGCCCCAAAGAAGCCAGCGATACACTGCGCTACACCGCACACCTGGCGTTCAAGCCCGCGCAGTGAAACCGCTGTCGATCGACGTTGTTTGAATCCAATGAAAAAGAGGAAGATGCTGGACTCGTCGGAGCAATGCTGTATATTTATAAATCAGCGAGTCGTTGTGTATCGCAATCCTGAATTAACTCTTGGCGCGAGGACGAATACAGTGCAAGGAAAACCCCTGTTCTCCACAGTTCATAATCGTTCCCTTTGCCTCTCGGTTCTCATGCTGGCTGGGGTTGCAGTGACAGCTCCCTTAGCCGCACAACCTGAAATTCTTTTCATCCGAGGAGCCGACCGCAGTGGTGGGTTTTTTGAGTTCAATCCCGGAGACCCGGAATCTGAGCTGACAGAACAACTTGCTGACATCAATAACACCCAGACTTTCGGTGGAAACCACGGCTGGGGTAGCTTGGCTGCGCGTCTTCGCGGCGAGGGCTACATCGTGACGCAGATCACCGAATCGGTGGAGCCGGGCAGCACATCGGGTCAGTCCAACGGTGTGGCTGTGCCGTTTGAGACGATGGACCTCAGCCGATACGCCACGATTGTTTTTGGTTCCAACAACGCGGCCTACGGGCCGGCAGCCGTGACCGCTGTGACGAATTATCTTCGTAACGGCGGCGGGGCGGTTTTCATCAGCGATGCGAACTTCGGAAGCAACTGGGGCGACGCCTCCGACTCGGATCAGCATTTCCTCACACCCCTTGGCCTGACGATGAATCAGGACAACGGCACGTACACGCTGCGTCGCGATCAAGGCCACTTTGTTGTGCCGGATCACCCGCTATTAGAAGGTGTCAACCGTTTTGATGGTGAAGGCGTGACTCCGGTCACCGTGAACGCCACGCTGCCTGATGATGTCACTGTGGAAATCCTCGCCCGACCGTTGAGCAACGTGACTCGCAACAACAACCCAAACGGCAACCGTCGCGGCACCACCACCGCTCCAACCCTCTCTGACGCGGTCCTTCTCTCGGGCACCATCGGAAATGGTCGATTCGTTGTTCACTTCGATCGCAACACTTTTTTTAATCAAGGTGGTGCCGGTACTACTCTTTTCAACAACGACAACGCAACACTGGCATCCAACATCTTCGCCTTCACGACAGTGCCTGAGCCCGCCACCGCGGTGCTGGCTCTTGCGTGTGGTGGCCTGCTGCAACTTCGCCGACGTCGTTGTGTCTTGGTGTAAAGTGATTCGATGCCAAAGGTCTTATTTGTCTGCATGGGCAACATCTGCCGATCGCCTACGGCTGAGGGTGTGTTCAACGCGCTCTTGAAGAAGCGAGGCGTGTCTGATGCGTTCGAGGTCGACTCGGCTGGCACGTATGGCGGGCACGCCGGCCGAGCGCCGGATACGCGCATGACACGCGCGGCGGCGCTGCGTGGTTACGCCCTCACCGGTAAAGCTCGGCAAGTCACCGGCGATGACTTCACACGCTACGACCTCATGATCGCCATGGACGGCCAGAACATCGAAGACCTCACTCGCCTGGCCACACTGACAGGCAACACGATGCAACGTGTCCGCTTGCTCTGCAGCTTCCTGCCCGGCTTCGATGCGTCCAACGCCCCGCCCGTGCCCGACCCTTATCACGGCGGGGATGCTGGCTTCGAGCGCGTCCTCGACATGATCGAAGAGGCGTGCCCCGCGATCCTGGAACACCTGCAGAGTCCATGAAATCACGGAAGCCCGGGTTCAATGAATCCGGGCTTCTGTGTGCTGTTGCTGTTGCTGTTGCGGTTGCATCAGGCGCTGCGTCGCCGCCGTGCGGCTTGGGCCTGTTGGCGGAAGCGCAGGGCGGTGAGTGGGCGGTCGCTGTTGATGCGCTGGTTGAGTTTCTTAAGCGCTTCGATCTCGATCTGCCGGACGCGTTCGCGTGTCAGGCCGATCTTTGCACCGACCTCTTTGAGCGTGAGCGGCTCTTCGCCGTCGAGGCCGTAGCGGAGTCGGAGGATGGCGGCTTCGCGGTCATCGATCGCTTCGAGCAGCTTGCCGATGGTGGACAGGTCATCGGCGAGCAGGACCTGTTCATCGGGCGAGGGTGTGCGTTTGTCGGCGAGCAGCTCGCTGAGCATCGGGGCCTCGTGGTCGCCGCCGCCAGACTCCTGCCCGGTGCGCTGCGTGGCCTTCACGGCCTGCTTGATGATGCGCACCTTCTTGGGCGGCAGGTCCATCGCTTTGGCCAGCTCGTTGATGTTGGGTTGCCTTCCTAGCTCGGCCTCGAGGTCTCGCCACGCTTTCTTCCAGCGCGCGATCAGCTCGACCATGTATGCGGGGATGTGGATCGGCTGCACAGCATTGATGAGCGCGCGTTTGATGGCCTGCTTGATCCCCCACGAGCCGTAGGTCGAGAAGCGTGCGCCAAACTCGGGGTCGAACCCTTCGACGGCCTTGAGCAGACCGACGTTGCCCTCCTCGATAAGGTCTTGCAACGGCAGGCCACGGTTCATGTATCGCTTGGCGATGGAGACGACCAGCCGGAGATTCGCGCGGATCATACGGTCCCGCGAGGCCATGCAGCCCTCGTGGATGATCCGTCGGCAGAGCATCTTCTCTTCGTCGCCGTTGAGCAGGGCCACCTCGTCGATCTGCTTCAGATACAGCTCGAGTTCGGTCTTGACCCGCCCACGGCTGAGTGTCGCTCGCTGACCCATAAAAACTCCCTCCATGTAGGTGAGCGCAGAGGTGCCGCTCCCCCTTAGGGATCGACTGTTCGCCCCCTCGGCTTAAGGGGGGGCGGGCCAGTGGCCAATGGCTGGTGCCCAGTGGTGGCCAGGGATGTGGCAGCTATTTAGGCCCTACGCGGCTCCCCACTCCGCTTCTCTAGCCACTGGTCACTCGCCATTGGGCACTGGACACTTTCCTCCCGTTACCATGCTTGCTCCATGATCGACCTCAAAGACCTGCGTGCGAACCCCGAGCGTTACCGCCTTGGCATGGCTGAGAAGGGCGGTGACCCGGGCGTCGTGGATCGGCTGCTCTTGGCGGATGAGAAGCAGCGCGCGTTATCGACCCGTGACCAGACGTTGACGGCCGAGAAGAACACGATCGGCCGGGACATCGGCGCGCTGGCGGGCAAGCTGAAGAAGGCCGTCGGCGATGAGAAGTCCCGGCTCGAAGCGCAGATGACGGCGTTGCAGGAGCGGCCGAGCGCGATCAAGCACGAGCAGGAGCAACTCGCCGAGCCGCTCAAGCTCGCCGAGTCAGAGCGTGATGCGCTCTGGCTCGAAGTGCCCCAGCCGGCCGACCCGGACGTGCCGCGTGGCAAGGGCAGCGAGGACAACGTCGAGAAGTCGCGGTGGTCGCCCGCATGGTTCGACCCGACGCGTACCTTCGAGAGCAATAAGGGCTTCACGCCCAAATCGCACCTTGACCTCGTGCGCGACTTGCGTTTGGTGGACTTCGAGCGCGGCACGAAGATCAGCGGCTCGCGCAGCTACGTGCTCATCGGTGATGGCATGCGGCTGCACCAGGCCGTGCTGCGATACGCCTTCGACTTCATGACCCAGAAGAACGACTTCACGCCGCTCTCCGCCGCGTGCCTGGTCCGCCACCACACACTCGTGGGCACCGGCTTTTTCCCGCAAGGCAAGGAGCAGGTCTACGACGTATCCAACCCCACCAGCGAAGGCGGCCTCGCCCTCACGGGCACCGGCGAAGTCGGCCTCATGGCCTACCACGCCGACGAGATCCTCGCCCCGGAAGTGTTGCCCCTGTGCTACACGACCGTGTCGACGTGCTTCCGACGCGAAGCCGGCAGCGCGGGCAAAGACGCCGCGGGCCTCTACCGCATCCATCAGTTCGACAAGGTCGAGCAGGTCGTCATCTGCGAAGCCAGCGAGCAGGTCAGCCGGGACTGGCACCGCAAGATGATCGGCTTCGTCGAGTCGCTCTTGCAGTCGCTCGAACTGCCGTACCGCTTGTTGCAGTGCTGCTCGGGCGACCTGGGCCCCAAGAACGCGGACATGATCGACGTCGAGTGCTGGATGCCGTCCCGCGCGCAGTCGCCCGCCGGCGCATCGGGCCATAAGGACACGTCCGGCGGGTACGGCGAGACACACTCGGCCTCACGCCTGTACGACTACCAGACCCGCCGGCTGAACCTGCGCTACCGCGACCCCACCGACCCCAAAGGCAAACGCACGCTGTTCTGCCACTCCCTGAACAACACCGTCCTCGCCAGCCCGCGCGTCCTCATCCCCATCCTTGAGCTCTACCAAAACCCCGATGGCAGCGTCACCGTGCCTATGATGCTGAGGCCGTACATGGCGGGGCAGGAACGCATCGGATGAACTGGACACGCAAACAACTGGCGGGTTCTTTCCTGTTTCGCAGTATGTGGAGCGGGACACTGCCGGTCTTATGCGTCGTTTGGTTGTGCGTCGTGCATTGCGTAAGGGCCGACCCACAGGTGCAGCACGGTGAGGAAGAGGAAGTGTTGGACCACCCCGCATGGGTGACGTTTTTTGACCAAGCCGAGGCGATGCAGACCGGGGATGCGGAGCGCTGGCTTGCGACGCACGAGCCCACCGACATCCCCGAGGAACTCGAAGGCCGGCAGAACATTGCCGCGTGGATCGAGGGGTTTCACAAGCTCAAGCGGGTCGGCGGTCGGCGTTTCGGAAACGAGGGGCTTCAGACACTGTTTGGCGGTATACAGGGGATGCTCCCCTGGCCCGAACATGTGGCGAAGTTCAACACGGACATGGCCGAGATCGAGGTGGTGGACGAGGGCCGTGTCTTGATCGGCGACATCCCTTACATCGCGCTTGAAGGCCGATGGGTGCAGGCCGCGCCCACGCTGGCGGAAGTGGAGAAGCTCCGGGCCGAGAACCCTCATTTCATGAAGAACAGTCAGCCCATGGGCCGATCCGGCCGGATGGCGCTCAAGGCCGTTGCATTGATCGAGGCCCAGCGTTACGGCTCAGCCAAAGCGGTGCTTGCGGCGGTGGAGCTTTCAGAAGTGGATGTTGCACAAGCGCCCGGCCCCGATGAGGTCCATGCGCTTCCCGAGCCGGTCGTGGTGGATCGATCAACGCCTGCATCAGTGCTGCGCGGGTTTTACGAGGCGCAAGCGGTCGGTGATATGGACGCGATGCGCGGGCTGTTAACGCCCGACACCGATGAGAGGATCATGGAGATTCTGGCCATGGAAGCGAAGACCAAGCGAGCTGCGCAGGCCTTAGGCGAAGCCAGGAGGCGATTGACCCATCGCTTCAATGAAGACGATGGGGCGCGGCTGCGCGAGCTGCTCGGGACACGTCACGGCAGCAGGAACGACTTCGAGCGTGGTTGGCGGAGAGCTCCGCAGGTTCCCGCGCCCGCTAAGGGGCAGACGCTGATGCGGATTGAGTTGAAGGGTAACCGTGGCGGACCGTTCGGTGCGTCGACGGAGTTCAAGCTTGGTGACGATGGCTGGCGGCTGGTGGGCACCATCCCAGCCGATGTCACGGACGAGTTGTTCGAGACACACAAGCAGATGAAAATGGATGAACTGGCACGGATCGAGCGCAATCGCCGCGTGCTGGAGACAATGACGGCCGATGATGCGGTCGAGGCGTTGCTACAGATTCGAGAGGCTCAGTAGGCGTGGTCATCTTGGAGGTTCACAGTGAAACTCTTAAGATGCTGGCATGCAGCCAACTGTTGAAAACATGACATCGCTGGCTCGTGGAAAGATCGAGCGGGCCCGGCAGATGTCGCCGGGGCAGCGGCTGTTGAGCGGGCCGGAGTTGTTTGACCTGGCGAGTTCGTTCACGCGTGCAGGGATCCGAATGAGGAACCCCGGCATCAGCATGGAGCGTGAGCTGATGTTATTTTCGCAGATGCTCGACAAGCAACGGCAGATCGAGGCGAACGAATCGGAACGGGGGCTTTGATGGACAGCTTGGACGGCGCGCTGCACGCGATGCGGATGCTCAACGAGCTGGGGCTTGCGTACATGATTGTGGGTTCGATGTCGTCGAACCTCTACATGGTTCCTCGTTCGACCAAGGACGCGGACATCGTGATCGAATCGGACGACCTGCTCAGCGAGCTTCGGCGCAAGCTGGAGCCGGAGTTTCGGATGGACCCTCAGATCGGCTTTGAGACCAAGCTGATGACGACCAAGTACCTGTTTCATCAGCCGACAACGGCGTTCACACTGGAGGTGTTCCTGCTGAGCGACGACCCGCACGACCGCGAACGGTTCGGGCGACGCCAGTCCATTGATGTGATGGGTGTGCGGGCGTTCGCGCCAACAGCTGAGGACGTCATCATCCAGAAAATCCGCTGGGGCCGTACGAAAGATCGGGCTGACGTGGTGAGCATCTTTCAAACCACTGACAAGCAATCGCTCGACTGGGCCTATCTGCACGGCTGGGCAGAGCGGCACGGCACGCGGGCGCTTCTGGATCAGCTGGTGCGGGAGGCGGATGAGGAATTGGGTCAATTGTGACAAGTGCAGGTTAACAAAGAAGTTAAATCTTGACGTTT
>DAIOEG010000002.1:0-2654 GCA_036746415.1 Phycisphaera sp.
GTGCCCATCGCACTGGCGCTGTTGGCGGGCGGGGTGGCGGGGGTGGTCAACGTGCTGCGGGATGGGGGCGATGTCTACTTTGACTCGCTAACGATGCTGGTGTTCCTGCTGCTGAGCGGGCGGGTCTTGCAGCGGATGCAGCAACGGCGGGCGGTGGACGCGGTGAAGCTGGCGGGGGTGTTACTGCCCGCAACGGCGCGGCGGGTGGTGGGTGCATTGGGTGCAGGATCAGGAACAGAGTGGGTCCCACTGGAGGCGCTGACGCTGGGGGATGTGGTGGAGGTGTGGGCGGGTGAAGTCGTGTCGGCAGATTGCGAGGTGGTGGCGGGCGGGTCGCACGTGGACCGGTCGGTGCTCACGGGCGAGAGCGAGCCGGTCAGTGTGGGCGTGGGGGATGCGGTGCACGCGGGTGAGGCGAACGTGGGCGGGGGGACGTTGTGGTGCGTCGTGCGGGCGACGGGGAGCAGCAGCCGGGTTGGCCGACTGATGACGCTGATCGAGGACGGCGTGCGAGGCAAGTCGGGCGTGGTGCGGTTCGCGGACCGGATCGCGGGGGTGTTCACGGCGGTGCTCGTTCTGTTGTCGGCGGTGGTGTTCGCGGGCTGGTGGTGGGCGAGCGGGCTGGAGAAAGGCGTGGACCAGGCGGTCGCGCTGCTCATCGTCGCGTGCCCCTGTGCGTTGGGGCTGGCGACGCCTTTGACGATGGCCGTGGCGATGGGGCGGGCGGCGCAGCAAGGCGTCTTGATCAAGCGGGCCGAGGTGCTCGAACTGCTCGCGCAGCGCGGCCGGCCCAAGCGGGTCTGGCTGGACAAGACCGGGACGCTGACAGAGGGCGCGATGCAGGTGGTGGAACAGGTCGGGGACGCAGCGGTGTGGCCAACGGTGTCGGCGATCGAGGCGCGCTCGCTGCACCCGGTCGGTCGAGCGCTGGCACAACTTTGTGAACCTCATGATGTCATGAGATGTCCGATCGTTATCAGCGATGTGCAGGAGCATGCCGGCGGGATCACGGCAACCGCCGGGAGCCAGCGATGGTGGGTCGGCTCGATGCGCGTTGCATTGCAGCGCAGCGTGATTTGGCCGACGGACATGGCGTTGCATTGTCAACGGATGGATAGCGCGGGCGGCACGCTGGTGGTGGTCACCATCGACAACGCGGTGGTGGCGCTCGCGCGGCTGGGTGACCGTGTGCGGGCCGACAGCGCGTCGGCGGTCGAATCGCTGCGTTGCGGGGGTTGGCGGGTCGGCGTGCTGTCGGGTGATGCGATGCCGGTCGTACAGAAAGTCGCGTCGGCGGTGGGTATCGAGCCTGGCGAGGCGCAGGGCGCGATCAGCCCCGAAGGCAAGCTTGGAACCGTGCGCGGGCGCGACCGCTCGGAGGGTGGAATGCAGACATCGCTTGTCGTCATGATCGGCGACGGCGTGAACGACGCTGCGGCGCTTGGCGCAGCAGATGTGGGCATCGCGGTCCACGGCGGGGCGGAGGTGTCGCTATCGGCAGCAGACGTGTACATCACACGGCCCGGATTGATGCCGGTGCTTGAACTGATGCAGTTGTCACGACGCACGATGCGCACGATCCACCGCAACTTCGCGGTGTCGCTGTGTTACAACCTGACCGCCGTGGTGCTGGCGGGCGGTGGCGTGATTACGCCACTTCTCGCCGCTGTGCTTATGCCGATCAGCTCGCTCACGGTTTTGTCGCTTGCCACCTGGTCGCTTCGGCCAAGTCGGGCGGGCGAATCCGATGAAAAGGCATGAGTCGATGACGACAGCAGGTTTTCGACGCCTGATGGTCATCGCGACAAGCATCGATCACGGCGTTGCCAGCTTCACTTCTTGGGATGTCCAGGGACATCCTTGCCTTAGATTGCAATTGATCGTGCAAGCGGACGTCATGCACCTAAAGCACCGCGTCACATGATGCTCATAGCCGCGACCTGACAGGTCGCGGTTTCCGCGACTTGAATCACGAGGGCGGGTCTGCAAACGTATGATTGCCATACCCCGACCTATCACGTCGCGGCTGCAAAAAATGATTCAACGCGGTGCTTTAGCCAATGTGGATCGTCGTTGCTTACGGAAATCAGTGAGTTCCCGCAGCGGTTGGGGCGTGTTTGGTCGATAAGCTGGTGGTGACGCGTTCGGCTGGTGTGGATGAATCATGGTGCGTCTGCAATAACTCTTGTCCGTCTACGTTGAGACCGTCATGGACCTGTCTTTCTCACCGATCGATGCGGAGCGGTTCGGCAAGGCGCAGGCTAGGCATGTGCTTTGGCGGGCCGGGTGGGGCGGTGGCGCCGAGCAGGTCGATGCGCTGGCAACGCTCGGGTTGGAGCGTGCCGTGTCGTCGCTGGTGGAGTACGAGCCCGACGTGGGGCCGACGCCGCCGGTGGATGCCGATGTGCTGCACCCGCCCACGCGCGAAGAGGCCGAGCTGTTCCGCAGTTACCGCCGTGAGCAGAACCAGGTGAAGCTGCAGGAGATCCAGGCCCGGCGTGTGCTCGCGCAGCAGGAAGACCGCCAGATGCTGCAGGGCCTGCAGGGCTGGTGGGTCCGCAAGATGCGCACCACCACCGCGCCGCTTGAAGAGCAACTCGTGACGCTGTGGCACAACCACTTCGCATCCAACCACCGCGCTGTCAGCGACACGT
>DAIOEG010000002.1:2664-13351 GCA_036746415.1 Phycisphaera sp.
ATCTGCTCTCGCGACAGAACGCGTTTTTTCGTAGCAACGCATTGGACTTCTCCGCCCTTGCCCGTGGCATCGTCCGCGACCCTGCCATGATCCGGTTCCTCAACAACGACCGCAACCGAAGACAGGAGCCCAACGAGAACCTCGCACGCGAGCTCATGGAACTCTTCACCCTCGGCAGCGGCGAATACTCCGAACGCGACATCAAAGAAGGCGCCCGTGCCCTCACCGGTTACAACGTCGAGGACAACGACTTTGTCTTTCGCAGGAACCAGCACGACCCCGGCAGCAAGACCATCCTCGGCAAGACATCCGACTTCACAGGGGATGACTTCGTCGAACACCTGCTACGACAGCAAGCGTGCCCACGCTTTGTCGCCCTGAAGCTCTATGACCACTTCATCGCCGACGTCGGCGACGACTGGCCCAAGCTCGACAAGACACGTCAGCAGGCCGTCACCGCCCTCGCCGTACTGATCCGCAAACACGAATACAAGCTCCGGCCCGTGCTGGTTGCGGTGTTCTCAAGCCGACACTTTCACGACCCCGCCAACGTGGGAAACAAGATCAAGAGCCCGCTCCAGCTTCTCATCAGCACGCAACGCACGCTGCGCACCGCCGAGGTCAACGGCCGCGACCTCCTGTTGTCGCTACGGCAGATGGGCCAGGAGCCGTTCGAGCCGCCCAGCGTCAACGGCTGGGACTCAGGACGGGCGTGGATCAACACCTCCACGCTCTTTATCCGACAAAACCTCGCGACCTACCTCATCACCGGTAAGCACCCCAACGGCAAGCTCAACGTCGACGAGCTCGACTACGACCCCATGCAACTCCTCGTCGGTATCGATTTGAAAAACCGCTCCCTCGTCGTCGACCACCTCTGCGACACGCTGCTGGGCCCGCACGTCACGAGCGACCGTAAAGCGCCGCTGTACACCTTCATAAACGCCGCCAAGCGTGGCGTGACCCGCGACAGCACACTGGGCCTGCTGTGCCTCATCACCGCGATGCCGGAGTACCAGATGTGTTGAGACGCGTCTTGAATCAAGAGAGATGCAACCGCAGAGGCGCGGAGGACGCAGACCAGCGTGATGCGTTGGACCAGTCAATGGCATCACTCCACAGGATGACATCCGGCATGAACTCTCAAACAGTTCGATGATCAAACACCCTCGCCGCATCTGTCCGATCAGCTCACAGTCCTTCTGCGAAATCTGCGTCATCTGCGGTTGAAAGCAACTTCTCCTACGCCTCACGGCTCGATGTGAAAGCCCACACCATGTGCAAGCACTACCACCCGCTCTCGACCAACGACACGCAGCTGCCCGACACCGCCTTCACCCGGCGGAACCTCCTGCACGCAGGGCTCACGCTGCTCAGCACCGCAGCGACCGTGCCGATGTTCCTCGGCCGAGCAGGCAACGCGCTGGCTGACACGTCCATGCGGCTCACCAGTAAGCCCGGAACGCCGCAGCACCGCGTGCTGGTCGTCGTCCAACTCTCCGGCGGTAACGACGGCCTCAACACCGTCGTGCCCTTCGGCGAGCCCGCGTATTACCGCGCCCGGCCAGACATCGCCGTCTCCGACAAAGAGGCGCTCCCGCTCCCGGGCCTCGATGGCGTCGGCCTGCACCCCAACCTCAGGCCCATCCACGAGCTCATCCAACGCGGCCGCGCCTCAGTCCTCCAAGGCGTCGGCTACCCCAACCCCAACCGCTCGCATTTTGTCTCCATGGACATCTGGCACACCGCATCGCCACAAACACTGGGCAACACCGGACGCGGCTGGATCGGCCGGGCCATCGACACGCTCCCCGAACACTCCGGCCTGGACATCATCTCCATCGGCGCAGAGATGCCGCTGGCCACCATGGGTGAAACGGTGAAGGCCGTCGCCTTCGAGCGCCCCGACCTCTTCCGCTGGGCCGGCCGAGACCTGCACGCCTCGATCAGCGACGCGTACGACCAGATCCTCACCAACCACCCTCAAGAAGCGCTGGCAATGCAAGCCGACGCTGCAGACCCGCTCGCGTTCGTGCAGCGCACCGCGATGGACGCGCAGGTCGCATCCGACCGCGTGCGTAAGGCCGTTGCGAAGAAATCAACCACGCAGTTCCCCGGTGGGAACCTCAGCAAGCAGCTTGAAAGCGTTGCCAAGATGATCGCTGCCGAGCTGCCCACCCGCGTCTACTACGTCACCATGGGCGGCTTCGACACGCACGCCAACCAGGCAAGCTCGCACGCCAACCTCATGCGCCAGTTCGCCGACGCGATGAGCGCCTTCGATCAGGAACTACAAGCCACAGGCCAAGCGGACCGCGTCGTCACCATGGCGTTCTCCGAGTTCGGCCGGCGCGTCCAGCAAAACGCCTCCGGCGGCACCGACCACGGCTGCGCCGGCCCGATGTTCATCATGGGCCCCGCCGTCAAGTCCCCGACCATCGGCCAACACCCCTCGCTCCAACGACTCGACGACGGCGACCTCGTCCACCAGCTCGACTTCCGCCACGTCTACAGCGACATCCTCCAGAACTGGATGAAGATCGACACCAAGAACGTCCTGTCCAAGAGTTACCCCGCGCTGAACCTCGTGAACGCCTGACCATCGACCCCCCGGCGGATCAAGCGACGCCTGCACCACACGTCCCGTGTCGGCGGCGAGCTGAATCGTCGGTCAATGCGGGCACCGTCCGTTGAGGTCCTATCGACCACCGGGACGTTGACACGCAGCAGCACTCCTGTGTGTGATCTTTGCACTTGACGAGACACGCGGTGTGAGCTATTTTTCAGACGACAGGTCTAAGACGAGTGTCTTAGAACGACCGTTTGAAAGAATGCCGCATGGTGGACCACAAGCGGATCGATGAAGAAGACACGCGGCAGCGGCTGCTGTTCTCGGCGGGCCGAGAGTTTTCAAAGGTTGGTTTCGCGGCCGCCAGCGTCCGGGACATCTGCCAGAACGCCGGGGCTAACAAGTCGGCGATCAAGTACTACTTCGGCAGCAAAGAGGGCCTGTACCTCGCGGTGTGGGAGCTTGCAAGCAGCCAGATGCGTTCTGCCGAGCCGATGCCCAAGCTCACCGCAGGCGACGACGCCGAGGACGTGCTCCGCCGATTCATCGCGTGGTTCATGCGGCTGGTCATCGTCGAGACCCAGTCGCGCCAGTGGACCGGCGACCTGCTTGCGCATGAGACGCTGTCGCCCACGCCCGGTGCGATGGAGACGTTTGTGCGTCACTGCTGCGTGCCCGTACGCGATGAGCTCAAGCGTCTCGTGCGGGCCGTTGGCGGCGAGCAACTCACGCCGCGTCGAGCGGACGATGTCGTGTATGCCGTCATCGCGATGTGCATCAACCCGCGTCACTCCGAGTCGATCTACAACATGCTCGGCCACCCCGTTCCCAAGTCCACCGCAGCCGTCAATCGCTTGGCGGGAACGATCGCGGACCTTGCCATCGGCGGGTTGCGCGGCTTCTCATCGGGGGGGCGTGACTGATGTATCGAACCGCGCTGCGCATGCTTCTGGGAGACCCTGTGAAGTGCATCGGCCTGGTCATGGGCGTTGCGCTCAGCACGCTCCTGCTCTGCCAACAGCTGTCGATTTTCTTCGGCCTGCTCGAGCGCGCGGCGAGTGTCATCAAGGACGCCCGGCAATGTGATGTGTGGGTCATGGACCCGAGCGTCACGACCATCGACGTGTCGTTCCCGCTGCGCGATACAGCCCTGTCACGGGTCCGCGGCGTGTCGGGCGTGTCGTGGGCAGCGCCGTTCTTCAGGGCCAACGCACAGGTGCGCACGCGGGAGGGAACGCTGGAGAACGCGTTGCTCCTGGGTGTGGATGATGTGAGTCTGGTGGGGGTGCCGGACCGGTTTGGGATGGGGTCGATCGAGTCGCTGGCGATGCCCGAGTCGATCGCGGTCAACCCGGCGGGGTTCCGCTTGCTGTTCCCCGGTGAGCCGTTGAGTGTGGGCCGGGAGCTTGAGATCAACGACAGGCGTGCTGTCATCAGCGCGATCGTCGAGGCCTCGCCCTCGTTCAGTGCGAACCTCATCTTGTACACCCGCTACTCACTCGCTTTGCAGTACACCAACAACGGCCGAAATCAGTTGAGCTTCATCCTCGTCAAGCCCAGTGCAGGTCTCGATGCGTCAGGGGTCGCGGAGCGCATCGCCAACGAAACAGGCCTCAAGGCGATCACGTCGGAGGTCTTCCGCAGAGAGACGATCGGGTACATCCTCGCCAACACCGGCATCCCCGCGAGCTTCGGCACCGTCGTGTTCCTGGGCGCGCTCATCGGCATCGCCATCGTAGGGCTCACGTTCAACCAGTTCATCATGGAGAACCTCAAGCAGTACGCCGCGCTCAAAGCGATCGGTGTGGGTAACGGCCGGCTGCTGACGATGACGATGTTTCAAGCCCTGTTCGTCGGCACCATCGGCTACGGGCTGGGCCTGGGTGCAGCGGGGTTCTTCTTTGCAACAGCAACCAAGGCCGACGGGTTGGCCGGCTTTTACTTGTTGCCGGGGATCGCGATTGGCGTCGCGGTGGTCACGGTGTTCATGGTCTTCTTGGCCACGCTCGTGAGCATGCGCCGCGTGCTCAGCGTGGACCCGGCCACGGTGTTCCGTGGATGAAGCATCCGAGACGATTGAACCGCGAAGTCGTTGAGGTTGGGGTGAAGAATCGAGCATAAAGCTTCGAGAGACAGGGACGTCAACGTCATCACCTTTTCATCACTCCCAGTGTTTGAAGGTACACACCAGGCGATCAAGACATGGCACGCGTGCAAGACAACTCGGTGGTTCACGCATCAGCCGGTGCGTTGTCGTCGCTCGTGGTGCGATGCGTGGGCGTGGAGAAGTCGTTTCAAGCCGGCGAGGCGCGAGTGCAGGTGTTGCGTGGCACGGACTTCTGGGCACGTGAGGGTGAGATGACGTTTCTGGTCGGGCCGTCGGGCTGTGGGAAGACGACGCTGATCTCGGTGATTGGGGCGATCCTCTCATGCGAGGCCGGTGAGGTGGAAGTGCTCGGTGAAGATGTGCGTCGGTTACGACGTTCGGCATTGGCGGCGTTTCGTTTGATGAATCTTGGGTTTATTTTTCAGCAGTTCAACCTCCTGCCAGCGCTGAGTGCGGCAGAGAACGCTGCGCTTCCGTTGGTCGCTCGGGGCGTGTCCACGTCAGCTGCGGAGAAGAAGGCGTCGGAATTGCTGACGCGTCTTGGGCTTGGCGGTCATGAGCGCAAGATGCCGGCTCAGTTGTCGGGCGGTCAGCAGCAGCGCGTGGCGATTGCCCGTGCGTTGGTTCACGAGCCGAGGTTAGTCATCTGTGACGAGCCGACTGCTTCGCTGGATGCGGAGTCGGGTCAGACGGTGATGGAGTTGTTGCGCGGCGTGGCCCTGGAGGGTTCGCGGAGCGTGCTGGTGGTGACGCACGACAACCGGATCTTCAGGTTTGCCGACACGGTGCAGCATATGGCCGACGGCAGGATCACACGCAGCGAGCGTGGCGGGGAAGCACACTTTCAGGAGAACGAGTGATGAGCCAGCGGTCGCGTGTCTTGACGTTTGGGTTGCCTGTGTTGGGTGTTGCGTCGCTTGGTGCGGGGGTGGTGATGGTGGCGGTCAACCGGCCGGCTGCGCTGGCGGAGTCGTTGCCGCGTGCGGTGCTGAGTGCGCCGGTGGATGAGGCGTCGGGGTCAACAGGTTTCATTGGTGCGGTGGGCGTGAGCGAGCCGCGCGGCGAGGCGGTGCGTTTGGCGTCGCAGGTGTCGGGCGTCGTGTCGGACGTGCGTGTGTCGGTGGGCGACTCTGTGAAGCGGGGCGATGTGTTGTTCCTGGTGGACTCGCGCCAGGCGGAGGCGGCGATTGCGCTGCGAGCCGCATCGCTTGCGGTGGCGCGTGCGGATGTTGAGTCGGTGCGTGCTGGAATCGGGCCGGCGGAAGCAATGGTCGCGTCGGCCCGCGCGGGGCTTGCCTCGGCGGAGGCGGGTGTGCTCGCTGCACAAGCGGACGCGTCGGACCGGGCCAATCAGCTGCGTAATGCCGAGGCGATCCAGGACAAGCGTGCCATTGCGGATGAGGAGTTGCAGCGTCGCCGGTTTGCGTTGCAGCAATCGCAGGCGCGCGTGGCGGTGGCAGAGGCAGAGGTGGAGGTGGCACGGGCGGCGGTGACAGATGCTGTGGCTCGGCTTGAGCGACTCGTGCGTGCGGATGGCTCGGACGGCGCGGACCTGCTTGCGGCGTTGCACCGCATCAGCGCAGCTGAAAGCGAGCTTGCATCTGCAAAGATCGATGCAGAGGTGCGTTCCGTCACGAGCCCGTTTGATGCGCAGGTGTTGCAGGTCAACGTCAGGCCCGGCGAGTTTGCTGCCGCGTCTGTTTCAGATACGGGCCTCGTGGTGCTTGGTCGGCTCGGTGCGGCGCAGCTGCGTGTTGAGATCGATGAAGTGGATATCCCGCGCTTCACGTCATCGGCGCAGGCCTCTTCGTATGCGCGTGGCAACCCGACGGTCAAGATCCCCTTGACTCTTGCGTATGTCGAGCCGTTGGTGGTCGCCAAGAGCAACCTTGCCGGCCGGACGCAGGAGCGTGTGGACACGCGGGTGCTGCAGGTCGTGTACGACTTGCCCGAGTCTTACAACCTTGTGGGTCTGGGACAGCAGTTCGATGTGTACATCCAGGCCCAGCAAGGGAGCAAGCCGTGAACATCCAACTTTTACAGGAGACCTGCGTTGCCGCGGATTTCAAGTCGTATGCCGCGCTGCTTGTGTTGTGTCTCTCGGGCTGTCAGGTCGGCCCGGACTACGAGGCGCCCGCGCCACAGACGCTGGTCCCAGATGTGTATCCGCAGTCGGCGGCTGAATCGATGCGGGGGGGGTGGGTTGACCCCGATCATTCGGTGGAGCAAGCGCAAGAGCTGTCCCGATGGTGGGAATCGCTGGGCGACCCGGCGCTGTCAGCGCTCATCCATTTGGCGCTGGAGCACAACCTTGATCTGGCGGCTGCGCGGGAGCGGATCGTCGAGACCCGTGCACGCCGTGGCATCGAGAACGCGGAGCGTCTGCCCACGCTCGACGGCACGGCGGGCTACACCTACACGGACGTCGGCGATGACAACACAAGCGTTCTCGGCGCGCCCGGTGGCGTCCAGCGGGACACCTACTCGGCGGGAGTTGTTGCGGGCTGGGAGCTGGACCTTTGGGGCCGGGTCGCTCGGCTTGTTCAGGCGGCTGATGCGCAGGTTGAGTTTGCCGTGGAGGATTACCGGGCTGCGCGTGTGTCACTGATCGCTGAAGTCGCCCGTGAGTTTGTGGTTGCTCGTGCGTTGGATGAAGAGCTTGCTGCGGTGCGTGAGGGCATCGTGACCGATGAGGATGCGCTGTCGATCGCGGTGGCTCGACTTGACGCTGGCCTTGCGGACGAGTTGGACACGTCGCGTGCGAAGCGGACGCTTGAGCGTGACCGCGCTGCGCTGCATGTTCTTCAGGGGCAGCGGCGTGCGGCGGAGCTTCGGTTGGCTGTGTTGCTCGGTGCTGCGCCGGGCTCGATTGACGTGTCGGTTGGAGAGTTGCCACGACGGGATATCACACCCGTGCTGGGGGTCCCTGCCGATTTACTGCTTCGCCGACCTGACCTGCGCAGGAGTGAACGGCAACTCGCCACCGCGAGCGCTCGCATCGGTGCGGCTCAGGCAGAGCATTACCCGCGCGTGTCGCTCTCGGGTTCGCTGCTTCTGGGCGGGCCGGACATCGGTGACGCGGTCAACCCTGAGACGTTTTTATTGAGCGTAGGCCCTGCGTTGTCGATCCCGTTGCTGGATGGGAACAGGATTGGTTCTTCGATTCAAGCTGCGGAAAGTCTGGAGCGTCAGGCCTTGCTAGAGCTGCGTCATGCGACGCTGCGTGCGTTGAATGAAGTCGAGTCCGCCATCACCGATCATCGATCGACGAGGCGTTCAGCTGACGATCTTTTGTCGGCTGAAGCCGCAGCAAGCGATACGCAATCCCTCGCGACCCAGCGCTATCGGGCGGGTGTCACGGACTTCCTCGATGTGACCGAAGCCAACACGCAGCGGCTCGTGATCCGTCGTGAGCGGCTGGCGTCGGAGCGTGACACGACGCTGGCGCTGATCGATCTCTATGTGGCGCTTGGCGGAGGGTGGTCCGACGTGACGCAGGAGTAGATCGCGCAGGGTTCGGCTTGCGTGAAGCGGCTTGAAACGTCGGCATCAGGTCTGCCGATACACGTGTGCGGAGTTGGCTGGGTGTGTCGTCAATGTGTGACGACGTATATCGATCGGCAGCAGGAGCGTGACGATGTGGTCACATGCTTTCGCCGATGAGGCGGTGTGGGTCATCGTTGGCGTCGGGGGGTTGCTTGGGTCGAGCGGGGGTGTGGTCGTGCAAGACACCATCCTGCTCACCGCCATGCTCCAAGCCACGCTCCTGTGGACACGACTGTTGTTCGCCCGAGACAGTTGACGAGGAACCCAGCCCCGTTGTGATTCGGTGTCTGGCTCAGGTCTTGGCGTGACGTTGTGCGGTGTTGGCGTCCCAGGGGCGTTGTCTGGGGCGGATGGGGAGGCGGCTGAACTGTGCGTTGCATCGGTAGCAGGTGAGGCGTCGTTTGACGGTGAGCCAGATGCACAGGTCCATGGCGAGTACGAGCAGGAGCAGGATGATGGCGACGTTCCGCCAAGGGCCGCCCAGGCCGAAGCCGAGCATGCCGGCGACGGCGAAGCCAATGACGCCGACGAAGACGGTGATGCGTGGGAGGGGTCGGTGGCTGTAGAGGTCTTGGCACCCGCAGACGGGGCAGTGGCGGAGCTGACCGCTGTCGTCGAGTGCGCGGTCCCAGTTGAGCGAGACGGCGGGCCCTCGGCCGTCCTCGGCGGTGACGACGGTGGGGGGGCGGGCGGGATCCAGGTGGACCGTGAGGCGTGGCCGGCCGGAGTTGTCTTTGATATCGATCTGCACGCGGCGACCCTCGACGTGTCACTATAAGGCAAACACACAGGAGCACCGCGATGAAGCAGACGGACTTGTCGGGCGGGCAAGGGGGCGGTGAGCAAGGCGCGGTCGATCGGCCGATCCGCGTGGCGGAGGCGCGGGCGGTGGATCGTTGGGCGAGCGAAGCGCTGGGGCTGCCGACGATCGTGCTGATGGAGAACGCTGCCATCAACGCGGCATCGGTGGTGGTGGATGTGCTGGCGGAAGCGGTTGAGCTGGACAGCGACTGGTTCAGGGTGGGTGTGGTGTGCGGGCCGGGGTACAACGGTGGGGACGGGTTCGCAGTCGCCCGGCAGCTTCGATGCATGGGCATCGAGGTGCGTGTGTATGCGACGCGTGCAGCGGGAGAGCTTCGGGGCGATGCGCGGGTGATGGCGATCGCGGCGGAGCGGATGGGGGTGCCGGTGTTGGTGTTGTCAGATGAGGCGTCTGTGGAGCGGGCGTCGGCGGAGTGGGCGAGACAACACGTTCTGGTCGATGCGTTGCTGGGGACTGGGGGATCGCTGCCGATGCGAGAGAGCGTTGCGCGGGTGGCGCGTGCGATGCAGGGTGTGAAGCGTGAGCGGGCGGGTGGGCCGGTGGTTGTGGCGTTGGACTTGCCGAGCGGGTTGGACGCGGACAGCGGGGCGGTGGATGTGGCGACGGTGCAGGCGGACGTGACGGTGACGTTTGTGGCGGAGAAGGTGGGGTTTTCAAGTGCGGAGGCGCGGCGTGTGCTGGGGAGAGTGATCGTCGCGGACATCGGTGTGCGTGTCACCAGCGCGTGGTTGGGATGACGGGGAGTCGGAGGTCGTCAAAGTCGGCGAGAGCGAATCGGTGGTGGGCGTGGCCGGCGATCATGGCGGCGTTGTCCACGCAGTAGCTCATGGCGGGCAGGTGGAGTTGCAGACCGTGCTCGGTCGCGAGTGCTTGGACGTCTTGTCTCAGCCGCGTGTTGGCGCTGACACCGCCGCCAAGGACAAGCGATTGTGCGGGCGTGCTGTTGCTGCGCAGGAGGTGGAGTGCGCGGGTGAGTTTGAGGGTGATGGTGTCGATGGCGGCGGCCTGAAATGATGCGGCGAAGTCGTTGATGTGCGCAGCGGTGTGCGCGGTGTGGTCACGGGCGAACGACGCCTCTTTGCCCCGGCCGACGGGCTGGCCTCGGACGGCGTAGAGCAGGGAGGTCTTGAGGCCCGAGAAGGAAAAATCCAGTGAGTCTTTGCCGAGGGTAGGGCGTGGGAAGGCGTGGGCGTTATCGTTGCCTTGTGCGGCGCGCGTGTCGATGCGTGGCCCGCCGGGGTAGCCAAGGCCGAGGATGACGGCGGCTTTGTCGAAGCACTCGCCGACGGCGTCGTCGATCGTGCGTCCAAGGGGCTGGAGCGCATCGGGGCCATCGAGGGCATACATCGTCGTGTGCCCGCCGGAGATGACGATGCCCAGCGCGGGGTAGGCGATGGAGGTTTGCTGTGAGGAATCAATGGCGTCGCGTGGTTGAAGCAGGGCGGCGGTGAGGTGCGACTCGACGTGATCGACGCCGATAAGCGGGCGGCCGAGTGACCACGCGAGGGCCTTGGCGGCGGCGACACCGACGAGCAGCGAGCCGACGAGGCCGGGCCGGTGGCCGACGGCGATGGCGTCGATCTGGTCGAGTCGCACGCGGGCCTCCTGAAGCGCAGCGGCGACGACGGGCGTGATGCGTTCG
>DAIOEG010000002.1:13361-25542 GCA_036746415.1 Phycisphaera sp.
TTCGAGGTGGGCGCGGCTGGCGATCTCAGGCACGACGCCGGCGTATGCCTCGTGGAGCTCGTGCTGCGTGGCGACGATGCTGCTGTGGACACGGCGGTCGTGGTCGACCACGGCTGCGGCTGTCTCGTCGCAGCTGCTCTCGATGCCGAGGATGAGCGGCATCGGCGTTACTCGGCGGCGGGCGTGGGGACCGGTGCGCGCGTTGGTGTTGTTGTCGGCGTGTCAGCTGCGGGTGTATCCACAGGCGCATCACCGGTGGGCATCTCGCCGGCCTTCACGTCCGCGGGCAGCAGATCAGTCAGACCCGCGGTCGGGGGCTCGGTGAGGGCAAGTTGCTGATCGATCTCATCGATGCGTTTGGCCAGCTCGGCCTTGATGCGCTCAAGGGACGAGCGCTCGGCGGCCTTGGCGATCGCTTCTGCGTTGGATTGACCAACGGTTGGCCAATTGCCGGATTCCTGCTTGCCCACGAGCGCGGCGGCGAGCTGCGGGTCTTTGAGTTCATCGCGGACCCAGTCGGAGGTGATCTGGTCGATGTTGGTCTGGCCGTTGTCGGGCTTGACGATGTCGCGGTTGCGTCGGGCCTCGAGCATCTCGCGCATCTGCTCTGGGGTCATGACGACGTAGCTGCCTTCGGACGGATCGACGCCCCAGGGCTTTTCGTGTTCGACCATCTTCTTCTCGGTGCTGCCGTCCTCCTTGGTGACGGTCTCTTCGACTTCGACCTTGCCTTGATCGCCGTTGATGGGTCGGCGGTGGATGTTGCGTCCGCTGGGCAGGTAGTAGTAGGCGTTGGTGATCTTGAGCGCACCCATGGAGCCGTTGAGCAGCTTGAGTTGTTGAACCGAGCCCTTGCCGAAGGTGCGTGTGCCGACGAACAGGGCGCGGTTATTCTCGCTGAGCGCACCGGTGACGATCTCGCTCGCGGATGCGCTGGCCTCGTTGGCGAGGACGACGACGGCGATGTCGTCGGGGATGAGCTGCTTGACGGTACTCTTGAAGACGCGTTCGGGGACGGATCGACCTTTGACGCTGACGATGGTCTTGCCCTCGGTGAGGAACATGTCGCTGATGGCCTCGGCCGCTTCGAGCAGCCCGCCGGGGTTGAACCGCATATCGAACACGAGGCCTTTCATGCCTTCACCACGCAGCTTCGTGAGCACCTCGGTCAGCTCGGCCACGCTGTTCTCGCTGAACTGGCTGAGGCGGACGTAGGCGATCTTCCGCTGCTTGTCGAGCCAGTAGTCGTAGTGCTGTGACGCGTCCCGGACGAGGCCGCGCACGGTGTCGACCTGGATGCGGGCGCGGGTGATGGTCATGGTCGCTTCTTCGCCGGTGGCGTGGCGGACCTTGATGGTGACATGGGTGCCCGCTTCGCCGGTGAGCTTGCCGACGCACGCGGTGACGCTCAGGCCCTTGGTGTCTTCGCCGTTGATCTCGAGCACGATGTCGCCCGCCATGACGCCGGCGTTCCATGCGGGGCTGTCTTCGAGGGGCGTGACGATCTCCAGGCGTTCTTCGGCTTCGTTGATCCGGACCTCGGCACCAATGCCGCTGAAGCTGCCTGACACGGCCTTGTTGAACTCGCCGAACTCTTCGGGCGACATGTACACGGTGTACGGGTCGTTGAGCGACTCGATCATGCCGCGGACTGCGCCTTCCATCAGCCCCTGCTGGTCGGGCGTCTCGACATATTGATCGACCAGCTCGTGACGCAGGTCAACGATGAGGCCGACTTGCTCAAGCGGCGTGGACGAGCTGCTGGCCCAAGAGGCCTGGAACGAGAGCAGCAGTGCGGTCATGACCGCGACGATGGCGAGGTTGCCGGCGAGTCGTGGGTTCATAGGAGGATCGTAAAGTGTGTGGTTGTCTGAAACACTCGGTGTGCACAAGCATGGCCCGGGCGATACAGCATCATACCCGTTGGCCCCCCCGGCCCTGTGTGACGCGGTATCCTCAACTCAATGGCGCGTGCGGTCCTCCAGTTTGTGTGCCGGTCCTGCGGCTCGGCGTTTGCAAAGTGGAGCGGACGCTGCCCCGACTGCGGCACGTGGGACTCGCTCGAACAAGCCCGCCTCGACGCATCGTCCAAGGTCGACCGCCCGATGGGCTCGTCCGTCCTCGACGAGTCGCAACGCACCGTCGCCCGCCCCATCACCGACATCGACGACAGCGACACGCCCTCGCAACGCATCGCCACAGGCATCGCCGAGTTCGACCGCGTACTCGGCGGGCAAGCCACCAGCAACACCAAAGCAAACGCTGGCAACGCGTCGCACCCCGCACGCATGGGCCTGGTTCCCGGCTCGGCCGTCCTCGTCGGTGGCGACCCGGGCATCGGCAAGTCCACGCTGCTGCTCCAAGCAGCCCACCGTGTCGCCCACGCGGGCCACACCGTCCTCTACGTCTCCAGCGAAGAGTCCGCCGCACAGGTCAAGCTCCGCGCCGAGCGTCTCGCCCCGCCCGACCAGGCGCTGCCCGCGTCGCTCTACGTCTTGGCCGACACCAACCTCGCACGCGTCCTCGAACAGTGCCGCAAGCTCAAGCCCGCCGTGGTCGTCGTCGACTCGATCCAGATGGTCTACAAGGGCGACCTCCCCGCCGCGCCAGGCACCGTCTCACAACTCCGCGCCTGCACCCTCGAACTCGTCTACCACGCCAAACAAACCGACACCGCGCTCCTGCTCGTCGGCCACGTCACCAAGGAAGGCGCGCTCGCGGGCCCCAAGCTGCTCGAACACATGGTCGATGCCGTGCTCTATTTCGAGGGCGACCGCTACCACCAGCACCGCATCGTCCGAGCCATCAAAAACCGCTTCGGCAACACGCTCGAAGTCGGCCTCTTCGAGATGACCGGTATCGGGCTCATGGAAGTCACCAACCCCGGCGGGATTGTCGGTGGGGACGCCGGCGGCGTCTACCAGCCCCGGCCCGGCAGCGTGGTCTGCCCCGTCCTCTCCGGATCGCGCTGCCTGCTCGTCGAAGTCCAGGCACTCACCGCAACGGGCTTCCTGGGCGCAGCCAAACGCAAGGTCAGCGGGCTCGACTCCAACCGGCTGGCGATGCTGATCGCGGTGCTTGAGAAGCGTGGCGAGCTGCGGCTCGCGGATCAGGACATCTTCGCCAACAGCGTGGGCGGTTTGAAGGTCGCCGAGCCCGCGGTGGACCTTGCCGTGGCGCTGGCGATCGCCGGTGCGCATCTGAATAAGCCGTTGCCCGCCGGCGTGTGTGTGGCAGGCGAGGTCGGCCTTGGCGGCGAGGTCCGCCACGTTCAGCAGGCCGAGCGCCGCGTGGCCGAGGCGGCCCGTCTTGGTTTCACGCGTCTGCTGTTGCCGCGCGGCTCTTCGGGCAACGCCCGCAAGAAGCGCGGTTCAAGCCAGAGCGACACATCGGCCGACGTGACGGAAGTCAGCACACTCGCCGAGGCGATGCAGTGGCTGGGCGGCTGACCGAATCCGTGTTGACTCTACCGCTGCCACAAGACCATGCACCATGCGATCCACGCGCCCCATCCTCTCGTTGTGCTTGCTGTTGCTTGTGGTCTTGATGATCGGACCGATGAGTCGCGCGCAGATCGTGGTGGGCGAGTGGGCCGAGCGGATGGAGCGTGACATCATGACGCTGCGCACAACGCCCGTGCGCATCATCGTCTTGCTGCCCGGCGACGCGCCTGCCGTGGGTGTGCAAGTCCGCGTCGAGCAGCTCTCGCACGCGTTCCCGCTGGGTGTCGTGCTGCCCGCAGAGCCGGTGCGTGGATACAGCCGGGAGGCCCCGTTCTGGCGTCTCATCAACACCGCCTCGCTCGAACGGCTGACGCCCTGGCCAACGCTTCAGCCGCAGGGCCCCGACACGATGCAGCTGGATGCGGTGCGAACGGCCATCGAGTGGGCACAGGCCTGCGGGCTGCGCATCCATTGGGGCGGCCTCGCCTCGGCCGAGCCCGCGCACCAGCCCGAGTGGGTCGTCGGCCTCGCCGGGCCTGAAGCGCTCGCCGCCGTGACGCAGCACCACCACGCCGTCCTCCAGGCGTTCCCTCGACAGATCGACAGCATCGACCTGCTCACCCACCCGCTCCGGCCCGACTGGATCACGACCCCTCAGACACGCCAGCTCTTCGGCAGCGCCGCCGCCCTCGCGCCTCACATCACGCGCCGCGTCCGCTTCGAACAAGCCATCGACGATGAGACCTCGTTCCAGGCCGCCAAGCTCGCCGACACGATGCGCCAGGAGTTCATCGACTTCCACGGTGTCTCACTCCACGTCCGGCTCCAGGCCGCAACACAGGACGGGCCCCTCCAACGCGCGCTCCAACGCTACGCCTTCCTCAAGCTCCCCGTCACCATCAGCGCCTTCGAAGCCGCCGGCGACACCGGCTACAACACCTCCATCGCCATCGAGACGGCGCTACTGACTCTCTTTGCCAGCCCCGCTGTGGAAGGCATCACCTTCGATGCGCTCACGCCCGACACCGCCGCCGTCTCACACGCCTCGCTGCTCAACGCCGACCACGAACCCACCTCGCGCTCCGACGCCGTCGACCGGTTCTTCTGGCAGCGCTTCCGCACCGACACGACGATGAAGACGAATGAGATCGGCACCCTCGAAGCCCGCGTGTTCCCCGGCCGGTACCGCCTGACCACCACCTGGCCCGACGGCAGCACCACCACACACGACCTCCACATCCCCCTCAAGCCCGACGCAAACGCCCCGATGATCGCCGTTATCGAGCAGTGAACGGACCAAGCCCACGCTGCGCAGCTGCGTGGGGTCGGTTTGCAAGTTGTTGTCACCCCGCCCAAGACGCATGACTGCCTTGTCTCAGGGGTCCCGTCGGATCAGGTGTATCCAGCGCTTGACCCCACGCAGCTTCGCAGCGTGGGCTTCGTTAGGCATGTTTGAGTTCGACGTGGTGCTGTCGGTCGTCTCGATCCAAAAAAGACCTGTTTTGTGCGCGCGTTGATGCCTTCTCATCGACACTTTTTCAAGACATCGAAATTTTTTCTCCCTTGTTTTTCAACGTGATTCTGTCGAACGAGACAGTTTTTCGCGCACAAAACAGGTCTTTGCGCCCAAGAGGTAGGAGGCGCGCATGGCACACCCTGACACCACCCCCCACGACCCGCAGGAGCGCGAAGCGCTCCGCGCTGCGCTGGCGTCGCTGCGGTTTCGCGCGGTGGTGGCGCTGGCGAAGCTCATGGACGACCCGCGGGCCGACTGCGAGACGCGGCGCAAGGCCGCGACCACCGTCCTGACGCTGGACGCCAGCCGGGTCGAGCTGTGCGCGGTGAGTGCGGGAGTCGAGCACCTACTTGGCGTTCACGACGTTGATCTTCCAGATGCCCATGCAGCCGGTGGCGACCCACAGGTCGCGCGTCACAGGGTGGACCCGCGCCCAGAACGGCTCGCGCCCGCCGTCGACCATGCCCGGCTCAAGGGGCGACTCGAGGTTCAGGTTCGTCCAGCTTGCCCCGGCGTCCCCAGAGACCATCGCGCCCCGGGCGGTCGTGTGCACGTCCCGGTTCTGCGCGGCGTAGACGATCGACGGATCGACGGGGTCGAGCGCGACCGAGCGGACCCGCCGGCTGCCCCATTCATCGGTGAGCGTGGGCACCAGCTCGGAGCTTCCGGTCTTCAGGTCCACCGCCCGCAGCGTCCCCTCGACAACGACGTACAGCCGGTTGCGCGAGCGGTCGATCGCAAGGTCGCGCGCTTCGCCGTCGACGACCGCGAGCTCTTTCCAGGTCTTGCCCGCGTCGCGGCTCTGCAGGAGTCGGCTGCGTGTGAAGCGCTCGACGCGGTCGATGCCGAGTGTGTACGGCCCGTCGTCATCGGTGCCGGTGAACACCACGCCGTCGCAGTCGGGCATGAGCGACCAGGTCTGCCCCGCGTCGTCGCTGCGATGAGGCCCGAAGTAGAGCACGCGGAGCGGGTCCGAGGCGTCGGCGAGGGCCGACTGCAGGCCCCAGGGCGTGGTCGTGTCGTCGCTTTTATCGGTGAACCGCACATCGTCGCGCTCGGACCAGGTGGCCCCGCCGTCACGGCTGATGCGCAGCGTCTTGATCCCGCCCCAGCCCAGCGCCTTGCCGACGAAGAGCAGTTGATCGCTCGCGGCGTACCCGCCGTACGTGAACCCGCCCCAGGTCTCGTTGGCGGGGTTGACGTAGGTCCACGTGTGGCCGGCGTCGGTGGTGACGGCCCCGTTGTAGTCCTGCGACCCGAAGAAGAGCACGTCCGGGTCGCTCACCGAGAAGTGGAACATCCCGCCGACCAGCACGACGTTGTAACCCGAAGCGCTCCATGCAAAGGTCTTGCCGCCGTCGGTCGAACGCGTCGGCCAGTCGCCGCCGGTGCCCACGATCACGTTCGGATCGGTGGGGTGCATCGCGAACACGCCCTGCCGGTTGTTGTACGGCAGGAACGCCAGCGTGTTGTCGTGCCTGCTGCGCTGGAAGGTCTTGCCCGCGTCTTGAGAGGTGTACCACCGCCAGTCCCAGCCGTTGTCCTCGTGACGCCAGAGCATGATGCGGTCGGCGTCGGCGGGGCTGATGCGTACGTCCCGCACCGTGAAGCCGGACTCGGCGATCGACTCGAGCTTGCGCGTCTCAAACGTCCGACCACGGTCCTCGCTGATGAGCAGCGCATCGGGCGTGCAGAGCACGAGCCGGTCCGGCGCATCGGCGGAGACATCAAACCCCGTGAACTCACGCATGGAAGCGTCGGCCTTGAGCAGCGTCTGGAACGTCGCCGCGCCGTCGTCCGAGCGGTAGAGCGTGTCGGGTGTCGCGATGTAGACCACGCCCCGCGCGGCGGGGTGGACCTTGACCACGCCGCCGCCCAGGTGCTCGGTGTTGTCCAGACGCGACCAGCTCGCCCCGCCGTCGGTGCTCTTGTAAAGCGCGGGCTGCGGGTTGACATCGCCCCAGCCGGCGGTGTCCTTCGCGACGCGCGACCAGTACACGTCCGTCGTCATCTTCCGCTGCGGGTCGTAGGTGGAGGGGTCGAACGCGAGCTGCTGCCGGAAGTCCTGGCTTCCCGCGTCCTTGGCCTGCTGCACGTGCGACCAGCTCGCGGCGCGGTCGGTCGAGAGGTACAGCCCGTGGAAGTCCGACACGACCGAGTTGCCCGCGACAACCAGCACGCGGTCGGGGTTGTGCGGGTCGATCGCCGCCCCGCCCGACGAGCCGCGCGGCCGGAACCCCACGTTCGCCGGCTCCCACGTCTTGCCACCATCGAGCGACCGGAAGAGCCCGCCCACGTCCGTGCCGTACAGCACAAAGCTGCCGTCCGCCGAGTCGACCGCGATCGTGCGAAGCCACTGCCTGCCCTCGCCGCCCAGCGTCACGCCGGCCTCGCGTGCCTGCCTGGAGATCAACGGCGCGGGCGTCCACACGCCCGGCTTGACCTCGACACCCTCCGCGCTCGCCACACGCACCGAGCCCAACGTCAGACCCATCGTGCAACCCTGCACCGACAGCTTCATCACCCAGTCCGTGGTGTTCATCATGACTGTCCAACTTTCAAGAGACGTGAAAACAAGTCGTCACATGCAATCAGTAAAACGCAGCGTGTCGGGAAGACCCGCCGCGTTGGTTCTTCTGAATCACACGCGAGCAACACCCGGCTCAGCAGCCGCGACGCTGACGCATGCCAAGCAGGCCCAGCGCCACCAGCGCGACCGAGGCCGGCTCCGGGATGGGGGTCGCGCTGACGGTGTAGGTATCGATCACGAGGTAGTCGGTCTTCACCGCACGCACACCCACGGCCGTGACGTTGCCGGCAGGCAACCCCGGCAGCGCAAGCAGAGAACCCAGCGACAGGTTCGCCGCATCCATCGCGACTCAGGTGGTCGTGGAAGGTGTGACAGTGACGATGCCAAAGCCCGTCTGGTCGGCGTCCTGGACGTACCAGTCCGAGCCGATGCGGACCGCCGCGCGGGTCGAGGTGCCGCCCTGAGCATTCGCGAAATAAGAGATCTCGTCCAGGGTGTTCAAAGAGGCATCGAGCGTGAACTCCTCGGTGAAGTAGAGCTGATCACCCGACCAGAAGTCGCCGCCGAAGAAGTTCTCGATGCCGCCCTTGGCCAGCTCAGTGGGCTCCGCTGGGGAGCTGCTGATGGGCGTGAGGTTGTCGGGGAAGCTGGTGGTGTCGGTGTTGAAGGGCTCGGTGGTGGTGTAGAGGAAGTTGCTGTCCTCGTCCCACACTTGGCCGACCCAGCCGGCGTAGGACAACGGGTCGGAGCCCGACGCGTTGCCAAACACCTCGCGGTACACGACCGCCGACGACGCCTGCGTCGAGACCAGGGCGCACACGCACATGGAACCAATGAGAGAACGTTTCAAGGAGGATCCTCCTGTATGAGAAATGACATGGACCGTGAAGAAACAACACGATTAAGAGACAGCGAGAAGACGGGAGGTCGAGCCCAAAACCAGACGGTCCTGATGAAGCTCCGACGGGCAGGGCGGGCCGGACGGGTCGAGCTTGCTCAACATCATCTGAGCCGCACGCCGGCCAAGCTCGAACCGGTTGAACTCCACCCGCGTCAGCATCGGAAACGCCTCGGCCACAGCCGGCGTGTCGTCGCAGGCCGCCAGCGAGAAGTCAACGCCCGGCCGACGCCCAAGCCACATCGCCGCCTGAAACACCAGAGGTGCTCGGTACACACCGTCATACGTCAGGATGCCGAAACGATCCTCGGGGCGATCCGCCGACAAAAAGGGTCGAAGGGATACCAACGTCTCATCCGTCCAGAACGGCTCGGTCGGCACCACCACGCACTCCACCCCGGCGGCTTCTGCCACGCTCATCACACCCGCGCGGCGCTGGGCAAAGCTGTAGTGGTTGCCCTCCTCATACGGGACATCGCAGGCGTCCAGATACACCAGCCGACGCGCCCCACCCTCCAGCAACGCCCGCGCACCAAGCTCCCCCGCCCGGAACTCATTGCGGCGGATACACGAATCGGACAACCAGTGATTGGCGTCCGCCCAGACCACCGCGCAGGCCATTTTTTCGATCCGATTTTCCACCGATGGCGTGACGACATTCAAAACCACCACCCCATCCAATAGACGCTCCGAAAAAACCCGGGAGTGGGGGGTGCTCGAAGTGTCATCTGTCATGTCAGACGCACGCACAATGCATAAAACATACCCCTTCGAATGCAGACCGTCATTTACACCATCGATCAAAAAGGTATTGTGATGACTCGCGGAGACACGCCCTTCAACATTCAGATAAACAATGCCGATCTGCCGGGTCCGCTGGTTGCGCATCGCACGGGCGGCCCCGTTGGGGACGTAGCCAAGCTCCCTGGCGGCGGCCATGACCCGGGTCCGCGTGAGCTCCGTGAACTTGCCCCGGTGGTTCAGCACATGGCTGACGGTCGGCAGACTCATGCCCACGTGGTCGGCGATTTGGCGGATGGTCACACTCATGCTGGGCTGCCAGAACAAGCAATTAGACGTGAATACAAGGTTATAATTCACGGATGGCACCGTATCAAGACCTTTTTCAATCACGACCCATTATTTTCGGAACCGCCTGATGTAGCGGGGTGGGAACCTGTGCCCACGTCTGGATCGTTTGCGGGTGCGTCACACGAGAGCTCAGCACCCCCTGCGCGTCCTTTTGGTCGTGACGGCCCGCAAGGTGCTGGGTCTAGGTTCCGTACAACGCTTGGGATGTCATCGGGCGAGGGATGGGGCACAGTCGATCCATTGAAACCGATAAGCCGCGGCGGGCTTGGTCGTGGCGTCGGCGCTTGGGTCAAGGAATGTCTGCCCGAACCCAATGCTGGGTCGGGTGCGGGATGCGCCGGGGCTCTGGAGTTAAAAACAGATAGAGCAACGTCCGTCCCCTTGACTTTGCTCCCGATGTCTGTGTATTGTTAATCGTGGGACAGGCCTTTCAAGCGTCAGTCGTTCAACGGTATGGATTTTCATACAACCAACCCGAGTCCGCCAGTCGGGCCAGTGGCCTGCTTGAACCATTTCGCCCTTTTTCGGTTTTGCGTTGTGTGTGATTGTTCAGTGTTGGAATGGTTGGATCCGGACCCTTCACAGATGTGTGTCGATCAGCAAGAGGAAGATCCCATGCAACGGTGTGTCATGCGTGTCCTGGTGGTGTGTCTGACGAGTGCGGTGTCGGCGTTCGCGTCGGCGGAGCGGGTGTCGCTCCCGTTCACGGAGTCGTTCGAGGGCGAGCCGGTGGTCTCGTTGAAGTTCTCTGATTTCAACGAGCCGGTGGACCCGGCGAGACTCGGCTTGTTCGGCGCGCCGCCGGGCTGGCGCGTGCATGAAGGCCGGCTGGATTTTTTTGACCACACCAACTTCGGCGACGTGGGCACAGCGCTTGTGCTGGCCGAACTCACCGGACCGTCCGAGTCGTTCCGTGTCTCGGTGACGGTGGATGTGCACGCCTTTGAGTACAACAACTCTCGGGTCGGTGTGCTGGCCGGGGGTGACAACGCGTCGTGGAACGCACCTTGAGCTGGTTCGGCCAGTTCCGCCGGATCAAGTTCTGCTACGAACGCGAAGGCATGCACTTCCAAGCGTTCAACGACTTGGCCGCCGCCGTCCTCTACCACCAGAAACTCATGACGCATCGAGCAAAGGAAGGGTTGTGAAACAGCTTCTTAGCGTCTTCACGTTATTTTAGAAGCTGTTTATGAACTGCTCCGTGCCTTTGCGGTTCATAAGAGTTGCACTCACTCGACTTGTTGCGGCGCACAGCATTGAGTCTGCGGCTGACGATGACGTGTGACTGAATGATGTAGTACCGTTGCCAGGGAGAAACGCGTTGAAACAGATGAAGATTCGAGGTTTGCGAGTGGTGTTGGCTGGATTATTTGCATGGCTCAGCGTTGCGGCGCAGGCCGTGTTAATCGGCAATTGGAACGTGGCGAATCGGCCCAACACGGCTCAGGACTCCGTGGACGTGGGCACGGTCGCGGGGCATCTTGCGGCGAACGTGGGCGTGCCGGATGTCTGGGCGATCCAGGAGACAGACACGGGGTCGACGCCGGTGATGGTCTCGGCACTTTCGGCGGGTCTGGCGGGGGCGAGTTACGCGGCGGTGCAGTCCGATTCCGATGGCGGGAGTGACCGGACCGCGCTGATTTACAACACGCAGACCGTGGAGCTTTTGTCATGGTCCACGACGACCACGGGTATCACGCACTTCACGACCCAGGCAGAGTTCCGCTCGCGGGTCGAGCCGTTGGCCCGGCCGTTTTTCGTGGTCAGCGTGCAGCTCAAGAGCGGCGACAGTTCTGCAGATGTGGCGAGGCGTCGTGACGAGGCGGGCGTGGTCCGTGGCGTCGTCTCGGCGTTGGACGGCCAAGACGTCATCGTCGCGGGTGACTTCAACTGGATTGGCTCGGGCGAGACCGGCACGGGCGTCACCACCAACGCGTGGAACATCTTCACCGCACCCGGGCCCGGCCAGCTCCGCGACGTGATCGATACGCCCGGAGCGTGGCGTGACAACCCGGCGTTCCTTGCGTTGCACTCACAGAACCCCGCAGGCCCGATGGACGATCGTTTCGACATGCAGCTGGCGACGCCGACGCTGTTCGACGCAGTCGGGCTCGACTATGCCATCGGCTCATACACCGTCCTTGGTAACAACGGCACGCACTCGCTCAACGGCCCGATCACCACGGGCACCGGAGCGGACCCGTCCACGCTCGCTGCGCTGGTGCGTTTCAGCGACCACCTGCCGACCTTTGCACGCTACACGGTCGTGCCAGAGCCGGGCATTGCGGTCTTCGCGTGTCTGATACCTAAGATTCTGTCGCGTCGTGCAAGACAGGCAAACTCGCTATCGTTCCGGAATCTGAATCTGACGAAGTCTTGAAAGGACTATTGGTATGGCGAAGCAAGTGCGTTATGGCGTCATCGGTGCGGGAGCGATCGCTCAGCGTCGGCACCTCCCGGAGATCCATGCCAACCCGCGTTCTGTGGTGGTCGCGGTGGCGGACCCGGTGAAGGACCGCGTGGCCAAGGTGGCTGAGGGCGTGGGTGCCCAGGCGTTCACCGATTACAAGAAGATGCTGGCGGACGACTCGTTGAAGCTGGACGCGGTGGTCGTCGCTGGCCCTAATGCTTTGCACTCGGGGATGTCAATCGAGGCGCTGCGACGCGGGTACCACGTGCTGTGCGAGAAGCCGATGGCGATC
>DAIOEG010000003.1:0-24744 GCA_036746415.1 Phycisphaera sp.
CGACCACGTGCTGATCGAAGACAACACCACCGCCTTCAACTCGCAACGCGGCCCAAGCCAGGGAAGCGGCATCTCCGTGTTCCTGCCCCGACATCACGGCACGTTCCCCGACGACGACGCCGAACAACCGGGCATCATCGTCCGACGCAACACCTCCTACGAAAACGTCGTCCGGCTCAAAACCCCCACCGGCGGCCCGCCCACCGACGGCAACGGCATCATCATCGACTACACCGACAACCCCCGCAACGAGGCCCCCGGCCAGACCGGCGAATACAAACGCCCCATCCTCGTCGAGAACAACGTCTGCTACAACAACGGCGGACGCGGCATCCACGTCTACTACTCAAGCCGCGTAACCGTCCGCCACAACACCCTTCACAGCAACAACTACGTCCTCAAAGAACACTACACCTGGCTGGGTGACCTCACCTTCGACGAGGCGGGCGATTGCCGGGCCTTCGCCAACATCGTCGTTCAAGACCCCGCAAACTCCCACGCGGTCTGGATCAACGCGCACTCCCCCATCGAGCTCCGAGACAACCTCCTGGTCGGCTCCGTGGCGCACCACGACAACAGTGTCACGTCGGGCTCGCCACCGTCCGCATCCAACCTCGTCCTCCGCAACGCCGATGAGGTCGGGTTCCAACAGCCGGGAATCGGAGAAGCATGGGTCAACCTCCAACTAGGCCCCCAAAGCCCGGCGTTCGGACGCGGTCAACACGACCAAGCCCCCGCCGACAACCGCGACGGACAACCACGGCCGACGGACCATGCCCCCAACTGGGGCGCTTACTAAACATGCAGGACAAGGCCGAGGGGCAACAACGGCCAATGGCCAACGGTGTGGAGCCCAAAAACCAAGGGCTACGTCGGATGGTTCCGTGACTAGATCGTCACAGCACACACCACGCCCCGCAGTCACAACGTCATGGCCATCAACCCCCCCGCCCTTTCCGGGAGCGGGAGGGGAGTTGTGAAGGCACCATCCACTTCCGACTTCCGACTTTCGACTTTCGACTTTCGACTTCCGACTTCCGACTTCTCACGTTCCCCCTCACGCCGCCTCTCGGCTGAAGTACTCGAAGCCGGCGTACACGGTCACTGGGTTGCCCACCGGGCCGCGCCGCAGCTGGCGGTCGAGCCATTGGGCGACGATGAACACCCTCGACCCCGGCTGCGTGTCCGTCGGCAGGACAAACCGCATCTTCATCCGCGTCGTGTTCCCCACCGCCGTCATCTCTTCCACACGCGAGGGGATGTGATCGCCCACGTGATACGACACCACCGCGCCCTTGGCCCACAGCGGCCGGGACTTGCGCAGCTCATCCAGCAACTGCACGTCCACCTGCCGGCCCGTCACGCGGGCACTGATCACCGGCTTCTCCTGCAACCCCGACCCTTGGTCTACAGAACCTCCGGACATGGAGATCGGCCATTGCTCAACCCCCCCGCTCTTGACCGCGCCTCTGCCTGCCCCGATCTGCGGCAGGTCCAGCTCCGTGAGGATCACGGGTTGCGACACCGCCGCCAGCCGGACCCGCCGGACCATCTCCCGCGTCGCCTTCTCCAGCTCAGCCCGCGCCGCGTTCTTCATCCCCACCCGCATCGGCCCGCGCGTCGCCCCGTTCGTCGCCGCCTGCAACGCCTCCGCGTACCGCCGCTGCACCTCGCTGTACGCCGAAGCCTGCTGGACCGTCGCGCCAAACCGGGCCGGGTCCGCCGCAATCACCGTCGCGACCGACCCGGTCCAAACATTTAATTCCGAGTCCCGCCGGGGCATGAAATCCGCCATGATGCTCTCCTTCAAATCGCCAACTACCACAAAACACGCCTGAAAACACGCCAAACCCGCCAGAGTCCGCCGATCCCCACTCTCTATCCCCTCCATCGACGCATCAAGGCCCCCACTCGACCTCACCCCCGGAAGTTGTGTGCTGACCCCCGGAAGTTGTGTGGACACCCCCGGAAGTTCCGTGGACACCCCCGGAAGTTGCGGGGATATACCCGGAAATGATGGGCCTGAACCCGTCAGTTCTGGGCTTAGACCCGGACGTTCCGTGCCCGGACACGGGAGCTCGGTGGATGGGCCCGGATGTTGCGTGCCTAGGCCCGGAGATTCCGGGGGTGGGCTCGGGACTTCCGGGGGTGGGCTCGGAGGGGATTTTGTGTGAGTGCGAGACGCTTCAAGGCGGTTCTCAGCGAGCTGTCATGCGATGAGCTGCTGCTTCACAACCCCCCTCCCATCGGGAGGGGTGGCCGGCGCTTCGCCGGACGGGGTGGGGGAACCGCAGAAGACATCATTTGATTCAACAACGCTTCCCGGGGTCCCCCACCCCGCCCGCCAACGTCGGCGGGCACCGCTCCCGCCCCCGGAAAAGGAGGGGAGTCACCAAGCAGCTTCCCACACACCACGGCCACAACAAAACAACAAAAACCTCCGCGCCTGCTTCATCGATGCACCCGCCCCGGAAGGGCGACGGGGTATAGCCACGGGTGGAGCGCAGCGCAACCCGTGGAAGCATGCGCGCTAATCGAGCTGCCCCGGAGGGGCAGGGGAACGGCGGGTCATCCAGTGATCCCTCTGCCCCTCCGGGGCAGCGTCCATCCCGCATCACATCCCACGGGCTGGCTTGCCCTCCGGGCTGCGCTGCGCCCGTGGCGACACCCCGTTGCCCCTCCGGGGCAAACTGCAGACAATCAATGTGCTCTCAAAGTCGATTGAGCACGGCAGGTGTCTCGCGAAGGTTGACCCACATGAAAAAGAAACCGAGCAAGAGGCCCGCGTTGAAGCCCGATGCATCCGGGGTTGTGTTGCTCTCGGGCGGGAACCCGCAGATTGGTAAGGGGGATGGGGATGCTGTGGTGGAGCACTACCTCTCGGCGGTCCCGGGGTGGAAGCAGGGGGTGTGTCGTCGGCTGGATGCTCTCGTGGTAGAGACGGTTCCGGGGGTGCAGAAGGCGGTGCGGTGGAACACGCCGTTTTATGGCGTTTCGGGCAACGGGTGGTTTTTGGGATACCACTGCTTCGACCGCTACGTCAAGGTGACGTTTCTCAATGGTGGGTCGCTGGTGCCGATGCCGCCGCTCGCGTCCAAACTTCCGGGGGTGCGGTCTGCGCATGTGCACGAGGGCGAGTCGATGGATGAGGCGTTGTGGGCCCAGTGGCTGCGTCAGGCGTCGGCGTTGCCGGGGGACCGTTGCTTTTAGCGGGGCTGGGAGAAGAGGTAGAGAAACAACTTGATAGCGTCTCATCAGGACGATTCAACCGCGGAGGCGCGGAGGACGCGGAGGCATGAATCGGACTGGGTTAGAAGTCGCTTCATTGACTTTGCAGAGCTAACTGCTCCGCGACCTCCGCGCCTCCGGGGTTCAATCTTGACCGCTTACCGGATCGTCGACAGCAGTTCCTGCATGAGTCGGTCGGCGGTGGAGATGATGCGGGAGTTGGCGCTGAAACCTGTTGAAGCGGTGATGAGGTTGACGAACTCTTCGGAGAGCTCGACGTTGGAGAGTTCGAGTGTTCGGCCGACGATGGTGCCTGCGGTGCCCGAGCCACCTTGAATCACGATGGGGTCGCCCGAGTTGGCGGTGGCCTGGTAGAGCCAGCCGCCGTCGGCGCGGAGGCCTTCGTTGTTGGCGAACGTGGCGAGGGGGAGCTGGCCGAGCGTGCGGAGCAGGCCGTTGGAGAAGACGCCGGTGATGACGCCGGTGGTGGTGATGTCGAAGTCGTCGAGAGTGCCGATGCCCGAGCCGTCTTGCCCGACGGAGTTGAACGACGACTGTTTGTCCACGAGCGCACTGACCGATCCGAACGGGTCTTGGAATCGCAGGCCGATGGTCAATGGCGTTTCAGCGCCGGTGTTGACGCGGTCGACGGAGATGTCGAAGGGGTCGGTGGTGATCAGCTCGCCCTGCGTGTTAAACGCGACGACGCCCGAGCCCAGGAACGTGTCGGCATCGGAGTCGTCGGCGGTGTTGGCGAAGTAGCGCCACTGCGTGCCGTTGGAGTCCTTGTTGACCAGCGTCATCGAGATGTTGATCTGCAGCGGCGTGCCCAGCGAGTCGTAAGCGGCAAAGGTGGTGCGGACGGACTCGCCGTCGGCTTCCTGCGCCTGCGTGAAGGTCATGGGCGTGGTGGGCGTGGTGGCTGCGTTGATGACGAAGTTGGCGGCGCTGATGGACACACCGTTGCTTGTGCCGACGTTGGACTCGACCTCGATGATGCCGCCGGGGGTGAGGCGGACGCCCGCCGTGCCCAGCGTCTCATCGATGCCAAAGATGTTGTCCATGAACGTCATGAGGTCCTGGATCGTGGTGCCAAAGCCGTCCGAGTCGGTCGTATTGGCCGCGCCGATCTCGAAGGTGGCGTCGGGGATGTCGGCTCCGCCGCGGGTAGCTCCTGTGAAGGTGATGACATCGCCGGCGGCGAAGGGGTTGGTGCCGTCGGCGAGGAACAGCGAAGCGAGCGGATCGGTGGCGGCGGCGGGCGTGGTGGCGAGGGCGTCGGTGAAGTACGGAGCGAACTGCGTGATGGAGCCCTGCGTGGCGACGTCGCCGCCGGCGTTGAGGTTGCCGGCGAACTTGACCTGGGTGGTGGGCTCGGCAATCGAGAGCACGCCGATGGGGATGCTCACGTCGCCGAGCACGCCGGGGATGACGTTGTAATTGTCATCGACGGCCCAGCCCTGCACCTTGCCGCCGCTGGAGGCAACGAGGTTGAAGTCGCGGTCGAGTGAGAAGTTCCCGTTACGCGTGTACTTCTGCGTGCCCGCGTCGCTGACGATGAAAAAGCCGTTGCCCTCGATGGCCGCGTCGGTGTTGGAGCCGGTGGGGTCGAGCGACCCGGAGGAGAAGTCCTGAGTGATGGAGCTGAGTCGCACGCCCAGGCCGACCTGCGCGGGGTTGGTCCCGCCGAGCTCTCCGCTTGGCGCGCTGCCGGGCTCAAGGGTTCGGGAGATGTGCTGCTCGAAGGTGGCGCGTGACTTCTTGAAGGCGGTGGTGTTGACGTTGGCGATGTTGTTACCCGCGACGTCGATGCCGATGGAGCTGGCGTTGAGGCCTGTGAGAGCGATGTTGAGTGCGTTGGTCAGGGCCATGGGGGCTCCGTGTCGTCGTCAGGGGTGAAGCGTTGTCAGAGGCGCGAAGGGGATGCAAACAACGTGGGGTGACGGTCGTGACGCGCTTCATGCGGCGCGGGTCGCGGGTGCTGTGGATGTGTTGGAGGTATCGGATGTCATTGTGGTACTGCTGCTGCTTGCACGGTCGGTCGTGTGTTGCGCGATCAGCGTGCGCAGCGAGGCGTTCTCGATCCGGCCAAGGTCCGCCAACGCGGCGATCAGGCCCAAGGAACGGGGGACCTCCGCAACGGCCGTGCCAGCGTCGATGGGCTTGTGCAAAGTTGCGCCTGGCAAGGCATCAGACTGGCTCGCCACCGCAAGCAACTCGTCAAACGACTGCTGGTCCAACGGCAACGAGCCGGGCGCACGTGCAGCGCCCGTGGCGCCCACAGGCCGCACCACTGGCTCAAGCATCCGCAGCAATCGAAGCGCATCCGACACGCGCACACTCCTTGCAGTGAGCCGATCAGGCGGTCACGCGGCGTCGGCGGCGATCAGCGAGATGGTGTCCATCTTCAGACGCTTGCCGGTGTCCAGCTCGAGCGTCGCCTCGCCGTCGCTGACGCGGACACTGGTGACCTTGCCCGAGACCTTCTCGCTCTTAGCGTCCACGCCTTCCACCTTCTTCCCAATGAGCGAGCCGGCCTGCGACAACGAGTTCTGCAGCACGAGCGTCTCCAACGACTCTTGCAGCGATGTCTGGCTCTCGATGTTGCGCAGTGAAGACAGCTGCTCAAGCAGGGCCTGCGTATCGTTGGGCGCGAGCGGGTCCTGGTTGGACAGCTCGGTCAGGATGATCTTCATGAACTCATCGGCGTCCAGCTCGGAGAAGCCGTTGGGGCTCTCTTTAGCGGTCGCGCTCGTGTTGTTTGTCACGAAGCCGGTGGCTGCGTTGATGGCGCTCATTGGTCTACTCCGGCGGTGTTGAAGAAGTTGCTGAATCCTTGCGATTGCGGGTTGTTCGCGTTGTTGCCGTCATCTCGACCACGCTGCGACGAGCCGCCCTGGTTGAAGAACTGGCCACGGCTGCGGCCGTCGTTGCCGGCCTGGTCTTGCTGCGCGTCCTGATTGAAGCCCGTGTTGCTGTTGCTGCTGCTCATGGTCTGCACGCTGAGGCGGTCGACGCTCAGGCCCTGCGACTCGAGCGACTGACGCAGCTGGCCAAGCTGTTGTTGGAGCAGTTGCCGGCCGTTGTCGGTCTCAGCGTGGAAGCGCGCGGTGACGGTGCCGCCCGAGAGGTCCAGCTGGATGCGCACCGTGCCCATCTCCGGCGGGGTCAGCCGAAGCGTCACGCTGCCGCCCTGCTGATTCACCGCGGCCCGCAAGCCACGCGCAAGACGTGCACCGTTGACGGCCTCTTCATCACCCGCGTTTTCTCGACCCGCATCGACCGATGACGTATCCAGCCGCGATACGCTCGACGGGCCACTCACATCCCTGCCGCCGCGATCCGTCGCGCTCGCATCAGGCGTCAATGAGGAAGCATCCACCCCAGCAACCGCGTCGCCGTACTGCGTGACGGCCTGAAGCGAATGCGAAGCGGATGTGCTCGCCGTTTGCCGCGGCTGGCCGTCCGGAGTCTCCGAGTTGTCTGAAGAATCCGAAGATGTCTGCGACTGTTCAAACAACGCTGCGTCGGCGATGAGCGCGGCCGCATCCGCCTGTGGCGCAGGCGAAGCAGAGGCCGGCTGCGCCGCGTTGCTGCGAAGCGATGCGTCCGCAGCGGTCTTGAATGCCTGCGTCGTCAGCCCGGTAGGCGCACCTGCGGCCAACGAAACATCATCCCGTGATTGAAGCGACGCCTGCGTCTGCTCTAAAAGAGATGCGACGAGTTGCTCGGCCGTCAGCTCCGCATCTTCGTCACTGGGCGACGTAAAGCCGGCATCCGCGTCTGATGCATCGCTGTTCAGCTTCGATTGTGTATCCGCGTCATCCTTCTGCTGATCGGGCTTGTTGATGCCGTCGCCGACGGGCTTGTCTGTTGTTGCCGCGGAAGTGTCGGTGCTGTTGCTCTGTTGGCGGCCATCGTCGTTCTTAGCGGGCTTGTCGGCGGTACGGCTGCGCGCATCGGTGCGCGCGACAGCGTCGCGCGTCGGCTGCGGCGGACGAACACTCGGTCGCTCCGCAAGCTGCAGCAATGCATCGAAGCCGATGCCGAGCTGCGTGGAAGCGTCCACCGCCCCACCGCCTCGTGTGTCGGCAACTCGTGAGCGCGAGGGCGCTGTTGGGATGTCGAGCAAGAGCTTCATCGAGCGGCAACCTCCGGCGGGGGTGCATCCATACCGATCCCGCGTTGGCGTAGGGCTTCCAGCAAATCCGTTGCCTGCTTGGAGTCTTCCGGCGTCTTGAATTCGCTCAGGATCGCCGCCGCCTTGCGCGGCTGCATCGCCGCCAGATAATCCACCGCCTGCAGCTGATTGTTATTGCCCACAAGGTCCTGGATCATCTCTTTGCCCTGTCTCGGCTTGAGCTGCTCGACCAGTTCAACCGCTTTCAAAAAATCCTCATCGCGCAATTGTTGCTCTCGACGCGCAACTTCTGCCTCGTAACGCGCCCGCTGCTCATCGAGCTTCTTCAACTCGCCTTCGATGTACGCCTTGTCCTGCGCGAGGCGCTGCTGGATCGCGTCCGACTCCTGCTTCATGCGCTCCAGTCGGTGCATCGAGAGGTCATCGCCCTCGAGCTTGGCGACCAGCCGATCCTCCAGACGACGCGGCCCGTCCGCCACCGCTTCCATCTGCGCCATCTGCTGCTGCACCGTCAGCGCCTCGGCCTCGCGCGCGATGCGCTCCTCATCGGCCTTGCGTTCCGCCGACACCGGCTGCTTGAACGTGTCGACCAAACCCGTCATGCGGTCCTTGCTCAAGCGGTCACTCGCCGCCAGCCAGATCACACCACCCATCCCCGCTAACAGGTGCAGCGCCACCACGATTACGATCACTGATGCAAGTGTCTTCACACCCTACCGCCTTTCATCGTCGTGCTCATCGATCGCACAAACGCCTGCGACGCAAGGTCATCCAGCACGATCCCCTCCTTGCGACGCGCGGCCCGGTCGTACGCCTCACGATCTCGCTCCCGCAGGCGCTCGAACAGCTTGCGCTGCCGCATCGCCTTCGCCAGCTCGTTGCGCGCGTGATCGATCTTCCGGCCGACCACGGCGAGCGACTGCACCATCTGTCGGCCGCGCAGCTCGGTGTCCGTCGCGTGACGGGCGACCTGCGTCACCGCGCTCAGGTCCACGCGTCCAACGAGCTTGCCGCTGAGTTCATGCCGGGCCTCGGTGAGTCGGGTCTGCATCTGTCGCAACTGGTTCTCGAGGATCAGCCGCATCTTGAGCTGCTCGGCGAGCGCTTGCTGACGGGCCGTCTCCTCGGCCTCTGCCTTGCGTAACAACGCCTGATATCGAAACCGAAATGGTTGCATCCGCTGCACTCCTTCGCCTCTGTGATCGATCACAAACCAACAACGCACTCACAGCAAGATCAAGACCGCGCCCCCGGAACTGCCCCCGCCGGCCGACGCCGAGACGACAGCTCTTTCTCCGCGTCCTGAATCCGCTTGTACAACGCCATCAGTTGCGCTCGGGTCTTTACAAAGTCCGCCTTGTCGTCCGTGCCCGCGCTGTTGCGTCCCTCGCGCAGCAACTGATCGACCGCCGGCTTCACTGCGATCGCAAGGTCCGCGTCTGCGTTCGAGCCCGCCGCGTACGCGCCGAGGTTCAAGAGGTCTTCCACCTCGCGGTACGACGACATGAGCGACAGCACCCGCCGACGCGCCGCGCGGTGCTCCTCATCGCTCACCTCGTCGCTCACACGGCTGATTGACGTCAGAACGTCGATCGCCGGGTAGTGGCCGCGCTCCGCGAGCTTGCGGTCCAGCTGGATGTGCCCGTCGAGAACGCCCTTGCACGCGTCGGCGATCGGCTCGTCCATGTCGCCGCCCTCGACCAGCACGGCATACAACGCGGTGATCGATCCCCTATCCGTGTTGCCCGCGCGCTCGAACAACTCGGGCAGCGTGCTGAACACGCTCGGCGGGTAGCCACGCGTCGCAGGCGGCTCGCCCGCCGCCAACCCCACCTGTCGCTGCGCCTGACAGAACCGCGTCACCGAGTCCAGCACCAGCAGCACGTCCTTGCCTTCATCACGGAAAAACTCCGCGATCGCCGTCGCCACCCGCGCCGCGCGCAGCCTTACCAGCGCTGGCTCGTCCGCCGTCGCCACCACCACGACGCTGCGCTCCATGCCCGATGCACCCAGCGTCCCGTCAATAAAATCACGCACCTCACGCCCACGCTCACCGACCAGCGCGATCACGCTCACGTCCGCCGACGTCCTGCGTGCACAGGTCGCAAGCAGCGTCGATTTGCCCACACCAGGCGGGGCAAAAATCCCGATCCGCTGACCCCGGCCAAGCGGGTGCAACCCATCGATCGCCCGCACGCCCACCGCCAACGGCTGCTTGATCCGCGGACGACACAACGGGTCGATCGGGCGACGGTGCAGTGACCGGCTCACCGCCTGATGCACCGGCCCCTTGCCGTCGATCGGCTCGCCCAGCCCGTTCAACACCCGGCCCAGCAACGCCTGTCCCACCCGCACACTCGCGACCGCGTGCAACGCCGACACCACATCGCCACACGACACGCCCTCCGCACCGCCCAACGGCAACACCAACGCGCTGCCCGACTCGATCCCCACCACCTCGCCCATGAGCGTGCCGCCGCCCCCGCGACGATGCACCCGCACCGTCGAACCCACCGACACCGGTAAGCCACGCACACGCCACGTCGCCCCGCGCACTTCTTCCAGCGTCCCGCGCAGCTCCGGGCCCGTCGCCGACGACAACACCGCAGCGGCGTCCTCAAACATCGCCATCGCGTCCCCCTTCGGTGAGCGTGTCATCGGACGCCGCACCCGCGTGAGCTGCGGTGTCGAAGCCGGGCATCAGAAGCTCGGTCAACCGGTGCAGCTGCGTCTGCAGCGTCGCGTCCACCGCGCCTTGCGGGTGTTTGACAACGCAGCCGCCGCGCGTGATCGCAGCGTCGTCTTCCATCGTGATGTCACATCCGCAAACGGCACCGGCGATCAGCCCCGGCATCGCCGACTCCACCAGCGCACGGTCATCGGGGTGCAACGCGATGCGCACGCTCGTGGGCTCCAACACGTAGCTGAGGGCTGCGCGGGCCTGGTCCACCACGCGACCCGGCTCGACCTCGACCGCACGGTGCAGCACCTTGCCCGCCAGTTGAAGCGCAAGCCGGAGCACGGCGGTCTCGGCCTCCTGACGCAAGAGCTTTCGCTCGCTGTCAAACGTATGGAGCGCCGATGTCCACGCGGACTGAAGCGCCGTGAGCTGTTGCTTGGCTTCGTTGAACGCCTCTGCCTTGCCCTGCGCGAGGCCGTTGGCGTGGCCCTCGGCGTGACCGGCTTCAAAGCCCTTGGCGTGCGCTTCGTCTTGGGCTTGCTGCGACTTGTGCTCGGCCTCGATGCGTGCGCGGTCGATGATGCCCGCCGCCTGACGCTCGGCCGCCTCGCGCAGCTTCGCCGCCTGACGGCCCAGGTCGCCAAGGTCCAGCACGATCGTCTCACGCGACGAGCTTTGAAACGTATGTCCCTTTAAAACAGGCATCAATCACTGCTCTTTCAGTCACGGAGCGGACGCCGCGTGACGGCTTAAACCACCATGTCCTTGTCGCCACCCCGGCCGCTGATGATGATCTCGCCCGCGTCCTCCAAACGACGCACGATGTCCACGATCCGCTGCTGCGACGACTCGACATCGCTGACGCGCACAGGGCCCATGTACTCCATGTCTTCGCGGATGAGGGTCGCGGCGCGCTCGGACATGTTCTTGAAGATCTTCTCGCGCAGGCCCTCGCTGGCGGTCTTGAGCGCCAACGCCAGCTCGTCGTTCTCGACTTCCTTGAGCACAGACTGGATGCCTTTGTCATCGACGAGGTTGATATCTTCGAACACGAACATCAGCCGGCGGATCTCTTCAACAAGATCGGGGTCCTCTGATTCGAGGCCCTCCATGATCGACTTCTCGGTGGTGCGGTCAGTGAGGTTCAACATCTCGGCCACGGTCTCGACGCCGCCGATTTTTTCGAAACTCTGACTGAGCATGTTGGCAAGCCGGCCCTCGAGGCCGCGCTCGACCTCGGCGACGACCTCGGGGTTGGTCTGCTCCATATTGGCGACGCGCTTCACGACCTCGATCTGCTTGGGCGTGGGCAGGCCCGAAAGGATCTCGCTGGCTTTGGAGTAGTTGAGGTGGCTGACGATCAGCGCGATCGTCTGGGGGTGTTCGTCCTGGATGAACGTGAGCAGGTTCGAGCTCTCGGCCTTCTGCAGAAAACTAAACGGTGTCTTGCGGACGTGCTGGCTGATGGCCGACATGATGCGGTCGGCTTCCTTGGGGTCCATGCCCTTCATCAGCAGCGCACGCGCACGTTCAAGTCCGCCTTCACACGCCCACGACTGCGCCACAGCAAGGTTGTAGAACTCATCGAGCACCGCGTCGCGCACGTCCTGCGGGACCGAGCGCATCGACGCCAACTCGCGCGTGACTTCCTCGACCGACTTGATCGGCAGCTGCTTCAAGATGATGCCCGAGGCCTCGGGGTCCAGCGCGAGCAACAGGATCGCCGCTTTCTTGACGGGCTGGAGCTCTGCGACTTTTTCAGCGGTGGTGGCCAACGGTGGTTCTCTTGCTCAGTGCGGGTGTTCTGTCATCAGTCGGCGGCATCGACCCACTTGCCCAGCAGAGAGCCGACCTCGCCGGGGTTGGTCTTGATGAGGTCGCTGATCTGCTCGGCCATCTTGCGGCTGCGCAGCTCGCCCTCGTTGAGTTCAAAGCCGGTCATGGTGGACTCGACATCGCCGGCCTCACCGATGAGTTCATCATCGGTGGGCAGCTGCGCCGGCAGGCCCGCGAGTTCCTCGATGCTGGGGAGCGGGTCCTGGCGTGTCGCGCGGCGGACCATCATCATCATGAGCATCATGGCCGCGACGCCCAGGCCCGCGACCATGACTGTGCCGGACCACGGTCCGTCGATGACGGAGTTGATCATGCCGCCGCCGGCCGTGGTCGTACCAAACATGGACGGGTCGTAGACCATGGCAACGCTGACCTTGCTAGGGGTCTGCGTGAGCAAGCTCTCCACTTGTGCGTTGATGCGCAGGTGTTCGCGGTCGATGATGGGTTGGAGGTCCGCATCGGTGGGCTCGGTGATCGTGCCGTCATCTGCGGGCGGGTTGCTCATGCGGAAGATGCCGGCGTAGTAGCCGCGTGGGACGTTGATGGCGACGTTGACCTGTTGCACGCCGTGGCCGGCGAGTTGTTTGGTGGATTTCTCGGTGGCCCGCTTGTCGCCGAACTCGCTCTCGGTGGTGGTTTCGGTCTCGGTCTGGCTCTCGCCGCTGCCGCTCTCAAGCGTGAGCTGCGTGTTGGAGCGGACGCCGCCTTCGGACGCGTTGGACTGGTTGACGCTGTTGCGCTCGGTGACGCTCTGTTTGCGCAGCGGCTCGGACTTCTCATACATGACGGCCTCGACAGACTCGCGCTGCGTGCGGTCGAGCGTCACGTTCACGGCGACCATCGCGCCGGTGCCCAGCAGCATCGTCTCGATCTTGCTGCGTAGTCGGCGTTCTTCGGCGTCAACCAGCTCGAGCACATCACCGGGCAGGAACTGGTCTTCCGCAGTGATGGGGATCGACATGCCGGTGGTGCCGTCGAGCACTTTCACGTCTTCGCGTCGCATCTCGGCCATGGACGAGCTGACGAGGTCGGCCAGCGCCGTGGCGAGCTTCTTATTGACGGGGACATCACCCTTCATGCGGACGGTGACCGAGCCGGTGGGCCTGGCGAAGCTCTGGCCGAAGCCGCGCGTGGGCGGCGGGTCGATGATGACGTCGGCGGAGGCGACGCCTTCCATGCGTCGGGCGATGTCGCTGACGAGCTTCATCTTGGCTTTGGTGTAGGCGCGTTTGTTAGTGGCCTCGGAGTTCCACGGGCTGTCGGCGATCTGGTCGAACGCGCGGTACGCGTTGGCCGAGAGCATCGAGTCCTGCGCGAGGCGGGCGACGGCGTCGTTGAAGACGTTGGAGCTGACCATCACCTGGCCGTTGTCCACTTGCGCATCGATGCCCGCGGAGGCGAGCTTGGCGACGATCTCTTCGGCGGTGGCGTCGGAGAGGTGGTGGATGGGCTGCATCGACGACCGGCCGGCGTAGAGCGCGGCGATGAACCCCACGAGCACGAGGATGACCAGCAGCGAGCCGATGAGGAACTTGGTCTGTGCGGTGACGCCATCGAGCTGCGCTCTGATCGTGCTCCAGTAGCGGTTCATGAAATCCATCGTGGTCGGCCTCCGTGCCTGGCTTGCGTGAGTCGTGAGTCGGGGTTCGTGAGTCGGGGCCGGAATTGCTGAGCACGGCCCCAACTCGCGTGCCTTGGCCTGTGTCGATCATCCTCACGACACGGGCCGGGCAACACACACACTCACACGCGGATCTGTTTCACTTCTTCGTACGCATCCATCATTTTGTTCCGCACCTGCAGCAGCATCTGGAACGCAACGTCGGCCTTCTGCTTGGCCATCATGACGGCGGCCATGTCGTCGCGCTTGCCGGTGGCGACGTCTTCGATCGCGGTCTGTGCATCTTGCTGCAGCTTGTTGACCTGCTCGATGTTGCTCATGAGCACATCACGGAAGCTCGGCCCGTCGGACTTGCCGGCCGGCTGCGCACCGATCGGCGAGATCGGCCGGTGGATGCTTTGGTTCTTGATTAGGCCCAGCGGGTCGTTCATCGTTCATCCCCATGTTGCGCGGCTCAGCCCAGGAGCTGGAGCGACGCCTGCATGATCCTTTTGGTTCCTTCGGCCACCGAGATGTTGGCCTCGTACGCACGGGAGGCCTCCAGCGCGTTGATCTGCTCGATCATCGGCTCGATGTTGGGGTACTTCACATATCCGAGCTCGTCGGCGAGCGGGTTGTCGGGCTCGTGCCGGAGCTGGAAGGGCGCGGGGTCCTGCACGATGTCGCGGACGTGCACGCCGGGCTTACCCGAGGCCGGGTCGCCTTCCTGCAACAGCGCGATGCGTCGGCGGAACGGGGCGTTGTTGCCGTTTGCATCGCTGATGGTGCTCGCGTTGGCGATGTTGGCCGCGATGGTCTCGAGGCGTGTCCGCTGGGCGATCAGGCCCGAGGTCGAGATGTCGAGTGTTCCGAACATGGTCAGTTCATTTCATTGAAGCGAGGGATCAGATGCGCTCGCGGATCGCTGTGCGGAGCATGTCGAACTGGTTCTTCAAGAGTTGCACGCCGGCCTGGTGGACCATGACGTTCTCGGCGACGTCCTGCATGAGTCGTTCGAGGTCGCGGTTGTTGCCGTCGTGGAACACGATGTTCTCGTTGAGTGGCTCGGGATCGACCATCAGTCGATCGTTGGCGAAGGTGACCTGTCCGGTGTCTTCGAGTCGCAGGCCGTTCATACCGGAGGCGTCTTCGCTGCGACGTTTGTCGACGGCCTTGCCCAGCTGCCGCTGAAACGCCTTGATATCAAGGTCTTTTGGGCGATGGTTGGGCGTTGAGAGGTTGGCGACGTTGGTGGCGAGCAGGGACTGTCGCTGCTCGGTGAACTGCACAAGCCGCTCGAGGACGGGCAGCGCGCCGGTGTTGGTGATTCCGCCGATCATGGTGTCCGTCTCCTTTCGAGGGTTCGTATCAGCAAGGGGTGTGCCCGGGTACGTGGGCGTTTGCGTGGGGGTGGTTGCGCAACAAGTGCGCGGCGGTGCGTGTTACACGTCAGCGGCGACAAGGTTCATCTCTTTCCACTTCTTGAGCTTGAGGCCCAGCGTCCGCAGGCCGATGCCCAGCGCTTCTGCGGTGCGGGTCCTGTTGCCGTCGAAGTGGTCGAGGGCGTGGAGGATCTGTTCGCGCTCGATCTGTTCGAGGGGGCGAACAGCGGGTTGCAGCGTGACGGGCTGGATGTCGTTGTGCAGTGTTACGGGCGTGCTCTGCCAGGCGCGCTCGGTGGTGACCTCGTAGGACGACGGGGCTTGGAGCGGCGCGCTGCCGAGCGTGGCCAGCGCGTGGTCTTGCGTTTGACTGTGTTGCATCGACACAGCGCGCGGCGGGGTGATGACGACCTGCCGAGGCGTGAGCCAGGCGTCGATGAGGTCGGCTTCGATGGCTTGCGTGGGCGAGAGGACGTGGGCGCGTTCGGCGATGTTCTGCAGCTCGCGCACATTGCCCGGCCAGCGGTGCTGGGTGAGGCGCTCGAGCGCGGCATCGTTGAAGCGTTTGGTCTGGCTGCCGTCGCGCTCGGCTGCGCTTTGGAGGAAGTGCTCGGCGAGCAGCGGCACGTCGTCGAGGCGGTCGCGGAGCGGGGGCAGCACGATGGGCAGGACGTTCAGCCGGTAGTAGAGGTCTTGACGGAACGAGCCGTCGGCGACAGAGCGGGTGAGGTCTCGGTTGGTGGTGGCGATGACGCGGACATCAACACGGATGGGCGTGGATGCGCCGACGCGTTCGAACTGGCCTTCTTGCAACACACGCAGGAGCTTGGCTTGGAGCGACGGGTTGACCTCGCTGATCTCGTCGAGAAGCAGCGTGCCGGCGTCGGCGAGCTCGAAGCGACCCTTGCGTTGCTGATCGGCTCCAGTGAACGCGCCTTTCTCGTGGCCGAACAACTCGCTCTCGAGGAGTGATGCGCTCAGCGCCGCGCAGTTGAGGCAGAGCATGATGCGTTCGTGTCGCGGTGAGGCGGCGTGCAGTGCGCGGGCGATGACTTCCTTGCCCGTGCCGGATTCGCCTTGGATCAGAACGGTTCCTGCCGAGCTTGCGATCTGTCGCAGCTGCGCGACGACATGCTGCATGGCGGCGGATCCGCCGATCAGCGCGGGCATGCGTTCGTCTTGTTCGGCGACGGCGGTGTCGCGTCGCGCGGTGGCGACGCGGCGTTGACGCTGGTCGGTGGCGCGTTTGACGACGGCGACGAGCTGGTCGCCTTCGAAGGGTTTCTGGATGAAGTCGAACGCACCGCGCTGGATGGCGGCGACGGCGTCGGTGACCCCGCCGTAGGCGGTCATGAGCACGACGGGGAGCTGGAGGTCTTGTGCCCGGATGGCGTCGAGCAGACCCAGGCCGTCCATCTCGGGCATACGCAGGTCGGTGACGACGGCGGCGGGCTGGTGTCGTTCGATCAAGCGGAGTGCGGCTTTGCCATCGGGCGCGGCGATGACGGCGTAGCCCGCGCGTTGCAGGGTGGCGGCGACGCTGTCGCGCATGACTTGCTTATCGTCAACAACAAGGACTTTGAGACTCATGCGGCCTCCGAATGAAGCGGGGTTTGAGGTTGCGTGTGGGTGTGCGTGTTGATGTTGGTGTGCGGCGCGGGGCGTGGGAGGCGGAGCGTGAAGACGGCCCCGTGGTGCTGCGGGTCGTTGTGGACGGTGACGGTCCCGCCGTGCGCATCGAGGATGCGATGCACGATCGCGAGGCCCAGGCCCGTGCCGCTGGCGCGGGTCGTGAAAAACGGGTTGAACAAACGGTCGGCGGCTTCGGCATCGATGCCCGGGCCGGTGTCGGCGACGGTGAGCGTCTGGCGGTCTGCGTGAATCGAAAGCGTGAGCGTGCGCGGGCCGTTGTAGTCGTGCAGCGCCTCGGCGGCGTTACGGATGAGGTTGACGAGCACTTGATGCAGCAGGTCCGCATCTGCAAGCACGATGGACGATTGCAGGTCGAGCTTGACACTCACACGCGCGGCGGCGAGGAGCGGACGGTTGGCGTCGAGGGCACGGATGAAGGCGTGCTCAATCGCAACGGGTGTGACGCGGGGATCGAGTGGACGAGCGAAGGTGAGCACATCGTTGACGATGGCCGACAGGCCGAGCACGGCGTCGGCGATGCGCTTTGAGTTATCGAGCGCAAAGCGGAGCGGCGCGGGGGCTTGTTGCGTGTGTTGCGTGGTGAGCGTGTCGAGGTCTTCGATGACCATGCCGGCGTAGAGTTGGATGGCGGCAAGCGGGTTTCGGATCTCGTGTGCGATGCCTGCGGCCATCTCTCCAAGCGCGGCGAGTCGCTTGCTGCGTTGGAGCTGGGCGTTGCTGGTGGCGAGTTCGCGGTGGAGGCGTGTGACTTCGAGCTGGAGCGCTTCGTGGCTCTGCTGCAGGCGATCGGTGACGACGTGGTAGGCCGACATGAGGTCGCGGAGGTCTGCCTCAGTGAGCGCGGCGGGTCGCTCGAGGGTGGCGTGCTCGTGTTGTTGGAGGAGTGCGGTCATGCCGAGGGTGTACGGGCGTGTGTGTGGTGTGGAGCGTTTGATGTGACGGATCAGCCCTTGCGATCGGCGAAGCGTGCGGCATTTGGGCCGGTCGTGCCGCGGTAGGCGGCGAGCGCGGCGGGGACAATATTGACTTTCTTGACTTGTGTTTTCACGCGGTCGCGCTCTGCGGTGAGTGTGTCTTTGTCCTGCTCGTCCTGTCGGATGATCTGGTCGAGCAGGGTCTGGACATCGTCGACCAGTGCGCGGAGCTGTTCGCGCTGCGCGGGTTGTGCGCGTTCAGCGAGGCCTGTCATGGACGCGCGGTGTGGGGCGAGTTGTTCGTTGAGTCGTGACAGCGCATCGACGTGGCCCTGTCGTTCGGCGAGGACGGAGAGGAGCGACTCGACCTGGCCGTCAGCGACGAGTTGCTGTTGTCGGTCGGAGAGCGACTTGAGTTTTCGGTAGTGGTTCCGCTGCGCGGTGAGCAGCTCGATGAGCAGGCCGACGGTGTCCAGGGGGTCGGCTGCGACGGCGTTTGCGAACGGTGGGGTCATCCTGACCTTTCGGGCTGGGGCGTGTCGTCCTGACATGCCGGTGCAGAGTCGATATCGGACCGAACGTGCGGATCGCGTGAGTGGATTTGGGCAGAAAGTGCGCGGCGGGCGTGAACGGGAATCACGGCAGCGTGGTGATTCCGTGCGCGGAGCTTGGCCTCGTGGCTGGCGCACGATTGATTTAAAGAATGATTGAACCGCAAAGGCGCAGAGGTCGCAGAGCAGAGAGGGAGCGTCATTACCACAGATGGACACAGATGGACACAGGTGGACACGATTTAGGCAACCTAAACTAGGTGCTCTGAATCATCTGCGTTGATCGGCGTCCATCTGCGGCTCAACATTCTCAACTCCTGTTCATGCCTCTGCGAGCTCCGCGCCTCTGCGGTTCAAATCTCTTTGCATGGGATTGCAAAGCAGTGTGTCGGCGCCGGTGTCATGGAGAGATGCAGGGTTCAGCCCGCGTTGGCCTGGCGGGAGAAGAGGTCGAGCTCGGCGGACCAGCGGAGCCAGTCGCGCCAGTGTTGGGCGGTCATGGGCATGTCGGGCTTCTTGAATGCCTCGTCTTCGATGCGGTCGAGCATCTTGAGCGCGCGGTTGTTCCAGGTGCGGGCGGACTCGAACTGGCCGAGTTCACAGTGGGCGTTGACGATCTGGACCATCGCGGCGAGTGCGGAGGGCGTGTCGCTCCAGCGCTCGGCGGCTTCCTGGTATCGGCCGATGGCGACTTCGTAATCGCCACGTGCGTACGCGCTGTCGGCCTCGTAGAACCACGCGTTTTGCCGGTATAGGCGTTCGAGTTGGGACAGCGACATCTCGTGGCGGGCCTCGAGTGCTTCGCGCGCCTGGCGGAAGAGTTCCTGCGCATCGAGCAGGCGCTGGTTGCGTTCGGCGAGGATGGTGGCGCGGTCGCGGTCGGCGAGTTGGTCGGCGAGCTTCTGATTGAGCGCGTAGGCAGAGCGTCGCAACGCATCGGCGAGCATGTAGCGCAGCTCGGGGCCTTCGAGGCCGTCGCCGAAGCGTTTGATGGCTTCGGTGAGCGTCTCGATGGCGCGGGCGTAGCCGGCGGGGTCCTGATCGCCTGCGAGGTAGTAGGTGCGCGCGAGGTCGAGCAGCGCATCGTGATAGGTCTTGGAGTCGGGGGTGATGGCGGGGTGGCCCTGCACGACTTCGCGCAGGGTCTTAATCGCTTCCTCGGGCTTGTTGACGGCGGTGTAGGCCCTGGCCAACGGCACGAGCGAGTCGTAGGCCCACTGGCTGGTGGGGTGCTCGTTGATAAGGTTGTTGAACAGGTCGATGGCGACTTGCGCGTCGCCTTGCGCGAGGTAGGCGCCGGCGAGTCGGTGGCGGGCCTGGAGCTGTTGGCCATCGACCGGCCGGGTCTGGATGAACTCGTCGTAGACCTCGATGGCCTGGGTCCACCGCTGGGCTTTATCGAAGTTGACGGCGGCCTGCCACAAGCTCGATCCATGCTGTTCGGCGTTGGCGATGTTGACGCGGCGTGAGTGCGCGAGGTAGTTCTCGGCGGACTGCGCGAAGTGCGTCGCGGCCTCTTGAAACGCCTTCTTGCGGGCCTGGATCGGCGGGTCGCCCGGGCCTTGCCAGGTGAGCGGGTCCATCGTTGCGGCGCGTTGCATGCGCTGCTCGGCGATCTGCTCGTGGATCTGCGCGAACTGCAGCAGCATCTCAGTGGGCAGCTTGTCGCCGAAGAACGGCCTAAGCACCGCGAGCAGGTCGAGCGCCTCGTCGTAGCGCGCCTGCTCGATTGCCCGGTCGACCTGTGTGAGCACCGTATCCACCAGCGGTTGACGCCGGCGGTCGGCGTCGGGGCTCTGATCGATCCAGCGCTGCACGGAACGGCGGAAGTAGTCGAGCGCGGCGGGGTAGGCGTCGCGCATCGCTTCGATGTAGCCAAGGCCTTTCAGCGCGTCGGCCACGGGCTTGCTCGTGGGGTATTGCTGCACGACCTGATCGAGCGGGGCGTAGGCGCGGTCGAGGTAGCCGTCGCCTCCGCTGGCCAGCTCGATCTGCCCGAGGCCCAGCAGGACCTCGGCGTTGAGCGGGTCGCCCGGCGAGAGCGCCGACTGCGCGAGCCGGAATTGCCGCACCGCGTCTTCAAACTCCTTGTCGATCTGATGCGCCTGCGCGAGCAGCACCATCAGTTCAGACGCATCGCGCAGCCCCGCCGACCGCAGGCGCTGCATCTCTTTGCTCAGGTACGTGATCGCGGCCTTGGGGTCGCCCACTTCGAGGTAGCCGCGCGCACGCAGCGCGACGGCCCATCGCTGTTGTTCGAGGCGCTGAGGGTCTCGGGTCTCGTTGCGGAGTTCACGGTCGAAGCGCGTGAGCAACGGCTCGAGCGCGATCGGGTCGCTTGCGCCTTCGTCGAGGCGTCGCTCGATGAGGTCGCGCACGATGCCGTACCGCTGCTCGGGCTGGCGTGGGTCGAGCTGATCGACGACGACCAGCGCATCTTTTTCGCGATCGAGCGAGACGAGCGAGAACGCCTTGTAGCGCATCGACCGGCCGTCCAGCTCCCTGCCTGCGCTCTGGGCCTTGTCGTAGTGGTCGAGCACCAGCTGCAGGTTCTTTCGGCGGGTCTTCGTGTCCACCGGCACGAGCTGCGCCTGCGACTGCTGCAGATACGCCACGTCGCCCGAGTACTGCCAGTACCGGCCGCGGACATCCTGAAGCTCTTTGGGGTCGGCGGGCGGGTGCAGCTCCAGGCCCGCACGCACAAGCTCTAGCTTGTCCTGCGCCTGCGTCAAAGACTCCGCGCTCTCGGCCCGGACCAGCGCATCGGCATCCCTCAAAACGCCCTCGAAGTCGGGCACCTCTGAGGTGGGATACACCAGCCAGACCCCCAGCGCAAAAAGACCCAGCCCCATCAGCAGTGCCGGTACCTGCCACAGCTGCGCCCACCCCGCCTGGTCCACCGCCCCGCGCCAACCCGCCAGCCCCGAACCTTGCGAAGGCCCGGCGGGGTCCGGCGACACGGGGTTGGGTTGCAGCGCGTTCTCAGCCATGGCACGACCACCGCGCACGGTCGGCGCGGCTCCTCACGACCACCATCGGCCACTTATCGGGCAATGGTTGAGTTTCACCCGCCATCACACCGCGCGCCATTCCATCCATCGTCTGAAGCCCAAGCTGCGTAGCTGCGTGGGGTTGGTCTCGCTCTTCGCGCGATGGTCTTAGTCGACAGACCCATGCGCCCGGGGCTCATGGCGCTGACAACGCGGCGCGGATGATCGTCTCGGCCCGGTCTTTGTGCGCAGGGAGGTAGCCGCCGTCCTTGCGGACGTCCTGGGCCACTTCAAACAGCCGGGCGTACAACGGCTGGCCGTCCACCTCGACCGCGACGCGTGTCGTGGCCGAGTCGTCCAGCACGTCCTCCCAGAGCTCCCGCACGTCCTGCCAATACGCGCGCGTGTCCTCCCAATACGCTCGGCCGGCGGAGAAGTCCACATCATCCACCTTGTCGTACACGTTCAACCCCGACTCGTGCGCGAGAACGGTCGAGGGCACGCCGTCGGCGTCCAGCACGAGCTTGTAGTTGTCCTGCTCGTGGACCCAGCCGGCGGGCGTGATGGTGTGGCGGTTCTTGGCGACCAGCACGTGGTAGTCGTCGCGCTTGGTGTGCTCTCGCCGGGGCAACGGCCGCCAGGTCTCGCCGTCGGACACCCAGCTCGAGCGATCGCCCACGTGGCTCCACTGGCCCATCGCCTCGTAGCGCGGCGAGTCGTCCACCTGATACACCGCCTGCGACCACTTGCCACGCGCCTGCTCGGGCGTCAGCGAGAGGTGCTCAAACACGCGGTGACCGCGGTACACGTTCAGCTCCGTGTCCTCGTACACCCAGTCCTGACGCCAGTGCTTCACCACGTGCGGGCCCTGGTCGGTTGATGGCTCCGAAGCGCCGGACGTGTCGGACGTGTCGGGCTTGTCGGCGGGGTCGGGATGCATCACGAGGATGTGTTGCAGCACGATCCGGTTGCCGTGGTCCTCCACCACCTCGACAAACTCGGTCGCGCCCGAGTGGTACGGCTCCTTCAACGCGTAGCCCGGCGTCGTCGCCACCGTCTCCTGAAACTGAAACCGCACGCGGTAATGCCCCGCCATCGCAAGGATCGCCTGGCGGTCCCGCTCAGGCGCGGCCTGCGTCTCTGGCGAACTTTGAGGGTGGGAGTGGCCGGGCAAGCTGAACAACATCGATGCAAAGACCAGCGTCAGTCGGGTTCGGAGTGTCATGACAAGGGGTTCCTTCAAAGGGTGAATGGGGTATCGCGTGAGGCGCGGTGGTCACGCGGCCTGGCCGGGCCTCAGGGGATGGGGTCGTGGTCTGGTGTGGGTGCGTTGTTGGTCCAGAGGCGCATGTCGGCGAGCTGGTCGGGGGTGAGGGCGGCGGCGTGGCCGTCGAAGAACGCGGTCGATGCGACGCGGGTGAACCGGCCGATGGGCAGGCCCGCGATGGACGATGGCCGGAGGTTCTCGATCGAGCCGGCGGCGACGCGCCAGTTCGGCCCTTTCGCAAACGGCGCGGTGATGAAGTGCAGGCCCGCCTGGGGCTGGTCGGTGAAGGGCGTGGCCTCGCCCAGCCGGGCCTGCGCCTCGGCAAAGACGATGAGCTGCGCCGGCTGGCGGGGCTCGTCCTGGTGGAAGACGACGTGCTTGCCGCGGTTGGGCTGGTAGTGGCCCGCGGCGTCGGAGACGAAGCCGGCGAGCGGGCCGTTGTGACCGCCGACGTAAGCGGAGTTGATGCCGTAGGTCGGCGTGAGACTCAGCGTGTAGGCCTTGAGCAGCGCGGCACTGGGCGTGTCGTTGGCGGTGGGCACCGGTGGGAGTGCCGCGTGGCTGTGCAGGACCTGCCAGAGGTCATCGACATACGGCGCGAGCCGCCAGGGGTAGCGGTCCGCGACGGGCAGGCCGAAGGTGTGCCCCGTGGCCGAGCCGACCGTGACGGGCACCCCGCCGATGTTCGTGGGCGTGTACCCCCACAGGACCTGCCCGCGGTGGTCGCTCTGATACACGGTGTACCCGAGCATCATCTGGCGCAGCGCCGCTAGGCCCGCGGACTGACGGGCGGTGCCCCTGGCCGACGTGAGCGCCGGCAGGAGCAGCCCGATCAGAAGCGCGATGACCGCGATGGCGACCAAGAGCTCGATCAAGGAAAAGGCCTTTCGGCGTGTGCGGAACAACCTGTGAGTCATCTGCATGGTGTGACACCCTGTGGCGTTTGATGGCGTGTCTGATGTCGCCCCGGAAGTCGGGCCCAACGCATCGGCGTGCCGCCCCGCTCCGGGACGGCACGCCGATGCAACACGGTCAAAACGCGCGACACCGACGCCGCAGCAGGAGCGGGGCCGACGCGAAGGCCAACAGCAGCGACGCCGGCTCGGGCACGGGGTTGGGCTCGTTGTAGTAGCCAAACGGCCGGATGGCGGTGTCGATGCTCAGTTGGTCCAGACTCATCGAGCTGCCCGAGGCCTGGAAGGTGAGCGTGAGCAGGTCGCTGACGCCGTCGCCGTTGCCAAAGGACAAGTAGGGGATTCTGAAAAGGAACCAACTGTCGACAAGGGTGCCGCCAAAGCCGCCGAGGGGGGTGCGGGAGAGCTCCGCCGAGTCGACCGCCGACAGGCCGTTGAGCTTGATGTTGGCGTCGTTCAGCTCGGTGCCTTGAGTTCTGAACTGGACGATGGCGGTGACGTTGTGCGCGGGCGCAGGGACGTCGGCCTCGGGGACGGTGACGGTGAACTGGGTGGTCCCGCCGAAGGAGTAGATGTTTCCGCCGCCGGTGATGAAGGACGTGCCGGTGTTTTCGGTGACCGTGGGGGTGCCATTGGGGTTGGTGAAGCCGGGAAGGTCGGGGGTGTTGTCGACGATAAGCGGTAAGACGCCGTTGTCATCGGTGAAGACATCCCAGTGCTGGTAGGTGGTCCCGCCCGCGCCGCGGGTCCAGGTGGTGGGCGCGACAAAGGCGGCGCTGGCCTGTGCCCCGCAAGCGAGCAGCAGGCCGGTGAAGAGGGTCCGACGCGTGTTCGGGCAGGGGTTCATCTCGATCTCCCGGGCATCCGTGTGACCGCGCCGGGTTGAGCCGGTGCGGGGGTGGGGTTGGGCCGGGGTTGCCGATGCCCTCCGGATGCCCGAAGATGGCGTCGGCGACCCACGGTCGTCACTCGGGCGGCCGACGGAACCTTGCCGGGAAGTCGGCCGCCCACATTGTTCTCAAACCAAGTTGAGAATCTTTCTCAAGACGATGAATGTACAGACTCGCGTGCCCGTGTCAAGTCTTGTTGCGACTTGTTCTCACCGCACGGTTTTCCACAGCGCAGCGGGCCGTTGAGGCGTTGTTGCCAGAGTGGGCGCGCGGGGTTTGCAAACACCGCGCATAAAAAAACCGCGGCGGGTGCCGCGGCTGCGTGGGTGTTGCGGGTGAGACTTTTTTGGGGGGTTACGAGCGCTTGAGGAGGTCGCGGATCTCGGTGAGGAGCACGACGTCGGCCGGGGGCGCGGCGGGGGCTGCGGGTGCGGCGGGCGCTTCGCGTTTCAAGCGGTTGATGACTTTGACAACCATGAAGATCGCAAACCCTTGGATGAGCAGCGCGATGAGGGCGTTGATGAACAGGCCGTAGCTGATGACGACCGGGGCGATGTCTTTCTCAACGGTGAGCTGGGTGACGGGGTGGGTTTCGCCGGCCTTGACTCCCTCGAGGAGGGTGTAGGACTTGGTGCTGAAGTCGACGCCGCCCATCAGCGCACCGATCGGGGGCATAATGACGTCCTTAACCAGCGAGT
>DAIOEG010000004.1:0-19224 GCA_036746415.1 Phycisphaera sp.
GCGAGTTCCGCATGGACTTCTCGCGCGGCCTCCCGCAGACCAAGCTCCTCAAGAACAAGCAGCCCGCCCGCGGCACCGGCACCACCGTCACCTTCACCCCCGACCCGCAGATCTTCCCCAAGACCGACTTCGACCCCGACACGCTCAAGCAACGACTCGAGATCGTCTCCTTCATCCACAAAGGTGTGAAGGTCACCTTCATCGACGATGTACGCAACGAGAAGACCTCGTTCCAACACGAGAACGGCCTGAGCGATTACCTCAACTCCGTGTTGAAAGAACGCAACGCACGCCCGATCCACGAGAAAGCGTTCGTGCTCGAACGTGACCAGGGCATGCGCATCGAGACGGTGTTCCAGTGGACCGAGAGCACCGATGAGCACGTGCGGTCGTATGTCAACGGCATCCCCACCGGCTCGGGCGGTTCGCACGAGTCGGGGCTGAAGCAGGGCGTGAACAAGGCCGTGCGCAACTACATCGACACGCACGACCTCACGCCGCGCGGCGTGAAGATCACGCCGGACGACATCCGCGAGGGGCTGGTTTGCATCGTGTCCACGTTCGTGCCCGACCCGCAGTTTCAGGGGCAGACCAAGGACAAGCTGAACAACCCCGAGGTGTTGACGGCCGTGGACAACGCGGTGCGTCCGGCACTGGAGCAGTGGCTGAACGCGAACCCCTCGGTGGCCGAGCAGATCGTCGCGCGGATCATCATTGCGTCGCGTGCCCGTGCGGCGTCACGCGCGGCGAGTGACGCGGTGTCTCGCAAGAGCCCCACGTCTGGCCGGCTGACCCTGCCGGGCAAGCTGGCGGACTGCACCGGTTCAGGCCGATCGGACAGCGAGCTGTTCATCGTCGAGGGCGACAGCGCCGGCGGCTCGGCCAAGCAAGGCCGATCACGCACGAACCAGGCGATCCTCCCGCTGCGTGGCAAGGTGCTCAACACCGAAGACGTGGACCTCTCCAAGGTGCTTGCCAACAAAGAGCTGTCGGATTTGGTGACCGCGATGGGCTGCGGCATCGGCAAGGACTTTGACCTCACCAAGCTGCGCTACCAGCGCATCATCCTGCTCGCCGATGCGGATAGCGACGGGCACCACATCACGACGCTGCTGCTCACGTTCTTCTACAGGCACCTTCGCCGGTTGATTGAGGAGGGGCATCTTTACATCGCGATGCCGCCGCTCTATCGCATCGATGTCGGCAAGGACACGACGCACTGGGCGGCGGACGATGCGGACCGGGACCGGATCCTCAAAGAGTTGAACGGCCGATCCAAGCCGGAGATCACGCGGTTCAAGGGCCTGGGCGAGATGATGCCCAAGGTGCTGTGGCAGACGACGCTGAACCCCGCGACGCGCCGATTGCAGCGCGTTGACATCACCGATGCGCTGGAAGCGGACCGCGTGATGAATGACCTGATGGGTAAGGACCCCAGCGCGCGGTTCCGCTTCATCATGGAGCGTGCGGAGGAGGCGGAGGCGTTGGATGTTTAAGTGAACGAAGAGACCCCACGCAGCGTTGCAGCGTGGGCTTCAAGATCAGGCGGCGGCTTTGGTGGTGGTGGCGGCGAGTTGCGATTGGATCAGTGCGAGCAGGTGGGGCTTGTCGATGGGTTTGGTGGCGAAGTGGTTGCAGCCGGCGTCGAGACAGTGCTGCTGGTGCTCGTGCATGGCGTGTGCGGTGAGGGCGATGATGGGGCGTGTGTATCCACGCTTGCGGAGGGTTTTGGTGGCGGTGACGCCGTCCATCTCGGGCATCTGGATGTCCATGAGGATGAGCAGGAACGGGTTGCCATCGCGCTCGGCGTCGAGTGCTTGTTCCACGGCGAGCTTGCCGTTGCCAACGATGTGGACGTCGTAGCCGGCCTTGCGCAGGACGTGCCCGATGAGGCGCTGGTTGTCGGGGCCGTCTTCAGCGAGAAGGATACGGGCGCGGGTGGTTGCGTTGGCGGCGTCACCCATCGCGATCGGTGGAAGCAACGGTTGTGATTGAATATCTTGCGTGTTTGGTTGAACCCACAATGTGTTTGCGTCCGCGTGCATCGGGAGCGTGACGCTGAAGCACGAGCCCTTGCCGTAGATGCTCTGCACGGTGAGCGTGCCGCCCATGGCCTCGGCGATGCGTCGGCTGATGGCCAGGCCAAGGCCCGTCCCGCCGAAGCGGCGGCTGATCGAGCCGTCGGCCTGCGAGAAGGGCTTGAAGATGTTCTGCAGCTGGAGCGGCGTGATGCCGGTGCCTGTGTCGAGGACATCGACGCGGAGTTGATCCGTGTCGCGGTCTGCGTGCGTGACGACTTTGACGCTGCCCTCTTTGGTGAACTTGATGGCGTTGCCCACGAGGTTCAACACGATCTGCTTGAGCCGAAGCGGGTCGGCGATCAGCGTCTCGGGAAGGTCGGTGCTGTGTTCGAGTTCAAGCGCGAGCCGTTGCTCGGCCGCGCGCGGCTGCAAGAGCTTGAGCACATCGTGCAGCACGTCGAGCGGACGCGTCGGGACGGCTTCGATGCGGAGCTGGTTGGCCTCGATCTTGGAGATGTCGAGGATGTCGTTGATAAGCGAGAGCAGGTGCTTGCCGTTGCGCTGGACGGTGTCGATGCAGTCGCGTCGCTGGGTGTCGTCCAGGGCGGGGTCGGCGAGCAGGTCGGCGTAGCCGAGGATCGCGGTCATGGGCGTGCGGATCTCGTGGCTCATGTTGGCGAGGAACTGGCTCTTGGCGTGGTTGGCTTTCTCGGCCTTCTTGCGTTCCTCGTCGAGCTCGACGGACTTGAGCGCCAGGTCGATGGCCTGTTGCTCGGACTGCTCCTTGGCACGTTGCAGGTCTTTGGTGTGTCCGCGCTGACGGGTCTCTGCATGGAGCAGCGCCTGATCAAGCGCGGCGAGCGCGGCGTGCAGCGCGTGGGCCTCGCGCGTGCTTCGCGGCCTGGGGTGGCTGAGCGAGCGGTAGCCGTCGGCAAGCATGGCTGCGGTGAGCACGGCCTTTTCAATCGGCTCGATCAGCATCCGCCCCAGGAACCACGTCGCGGCCAGGCCCACGAGCAGCGCCAGCGCCAGCAACGCCGCGATGCGTTCGTTGGTCTGCCCAAAGCGTGTGTCGAGGTTCTCGATCGCGTGATGGATCTGCAGCAAGTAGTAGTGGTGCATCGCGTCGACGTGCTCGGACAGCTCGGCTCGCTCCGGTTGGATCGCGTTTAAGAGCCGACGAGCCCGCGCGGGCTTGCCACTATCGATCAACCCGATGGCCCGGCGTTCGAGCAGCAGGATCGTCCTGATGTCGTTGTCGATCTCTTCCAGCGTGGAGCTTAGAAGCAGCGTCGGGTCGTCGAGCGACCCGGGCGCTCCCTCGTGAGAGTGGTCGTTGTGGTGAGGGGTGGTGGCGTGCGGAACGATGCGGGGGGTGCTCGCGCGCTGTTGTGAGATATCCCCGCAACGCGTGCTTGTGTTGTGACGCTTGTGTCTTGTGACGCTTGCAGCAGCGCGAGAAGTGTTCTGCGCTTCGGTGCGATCCGTGATCGAGCGGTTGTCGTGTGGTGCTGGTGGCGGCGCGACGGCAACTGGGGCGTCGCTGTGCTGGTGTCGCAGGGCTTGCAGAAGCGGGTCGTCGCTTGAGCTGTCGTGCCGGTCGATGAAGATGTGCTTGCGGTTGAGGTCTGAGAGTTGCTGCAGTGCCGTGTCGATCTGTTGATGGATCAGCGCAAAACGCGCTGCACGCAACACACGTTCGGAGGTGCGGACCGGCTCATCCACCGGCCGGCTGTCGTCTTCAAGCGCAACCTGCGCAAGCTTGGACGACTCGCTCAGGTTGTCCTTGATGGTGTCCAACGCTTCATGGACGGGAAGCGCGTTGTGGGAGATGGCGGAGATGAGGCCGCTGGAGGTCCAGGACTGGCTGTACACGACGAGCGTGGCGAGGGCGTTCATCGCCAGCAGCAGCGCCGCCAGCATCGTCAGACGCTGGCGGATCGTGGGCAGCTTGGCCCCGTGGCCGATGCTCGGCTCGGCAGCGACGGATGCTCCCTCAACAGGCCCGTTCAGCGCATGCGACGCATCATGAGGTGTCTGACTGCTTGGTGATGTCGAGGGCATCTCTTGGGGCCTGGTCTACGTTGGCCAAGGTGTCATCGACCGCTCGCGCGAGGGACTTCGAGTCCAACGCGGGTTATCCCTCCGGGCTTGCGACATCACACCAGCGGTTGAGCTTGATACGCCTTTGGCGCTGCGCGTGAAGGTCCGATCATGCGCGCGTGCGTCAACCGCCGAGCATCTTGAGCACCGCGTGCTGCGGATTGGACATGGGCAGGTCTTCGACTTGGTTGAGCGTTCGCCACAGGCCGGCACCGCTGCGCAGTCGGCCGGATGCGACGCTCGTGCGGTAGATGTCGAAGCGGATCGCGCGGTGCGTGGTGGCGTGGTCGAACGTGCCGAGCTTCACGGGTGCGTGCAGTGATAAGCCGGTGCGTTGCGTGATTTGTCGCAGCGCTGCGGCCACGCCGCGCGGAATGTTCTCGACCGTCGGGCACTGCCACATGCTGGACCACAGGCCCTGCTCGCCGCGCTGTTCGAAAAGGTATCGCCCGTCGCGCTCGACGGCAACGACGACGTGCCGGACCGCGACCGCCGGCTTCTTGCCCCGCTTGATCGGCAGGCGATCCACCAAGCCCCGCTCCCACGCTGCGCACGCCCCGCGCAGCGGACACACCAGACACCGCGCCTGCCTCGCGCCCGGCAAGCACACCGTTGCGCCAAGCTCCATGAGCGCCTGATTGAAATCGCCGGGGGAGGCAAGGGGCCGAGGGGCCGAGGGGCCAGGGGCTAAGGGCCGGGCAGCGGAGGCGGTGAACGCAACCGTTGTCGCTTCCACATCACCCGCACCCAACCCGCGCACCAACCCCTCCGCCCGCGCCCACAGCCGCTTCTGCACCGCACCGTCGTCCACCGGCTCCTCCACGCCGTCAAACCTCGCCAGCACCCGCATCACGTTCCCGTCCAGCACCGCCGCCGGCCGGCCATACGCGATCGACGCCACCGCACCCGCCGTGTACCGCCCCACCCCCGGCAGGCGCATCAGCTCCTCCACCTCGCTCGGCACCACCCCGCCAAACTGCCGCATCACCACCCCCGCCGCCGCGTGCAGGTTCCTCGCCCGCCTGTAATACCCAAGCCCCTGCCACAGCGACAACACCCGCTGCTCCTCCGCCAACGCCAACGCATGCACCGTTGGAAACGCCTCCATAAACCGCAAAAAATAAGGCACCACCACCGACACCTGCGTCTGCTGCAGCATCGTCTCACTCACCCAAACCCCATACGGCGAGCAGTACCCACCCCCCGCCCGCCACGGCATGACCCGCGCATGCCGACCGTACCACCCCAGCAGCTCACGAAATGGAAAGAACACACTCTCCACATGCCGATCCTACCGATGCCGACGGACCCCCGCCGGGGTAAACTGGGCTATTGTTGACGCGGCGCTCACACGACGCTGACACCCCCCTCACCTTTCACCGGAGACGCCAAGGATGGCCGACCGCCAGACACTACCGCCCACCCGAGAGTCGCTCACCCACAAGTTCTCCATCATGGGGCACGAGGGCTACCTCACCATCGGCCTGTTCGACAACGGCATGCCCGGCGAGATCTTCGTCAAGATGGCCAAGGAGGGCTCCACCCTCTCGGGCTTGATGCAAGCGTTCTGCCGTGCGTTCTCGCTCGCCCTCCAGTTCGGCCTCCCGCTCGACGAGGCGGTCCGTCGTTTCAAGGACATGCGCTTCGAACCCATGGGCATGACCTCCAACCCCGACATCCCCGAAGCCAAGTCCATCATCGACTACGTCGCCTGCTACCTCGAACACGCCTTCCTCAGCCAAGCCGTCAGCAGCGACTCGCGCATCACCCTGGCCGACGAGGACGACGCCCGCCTGGCCGGGTGATCGACGTTGCGTTGCTCTGTCAGCTCCTGGCGCATGAAAAAACCTGCGGGCATCAGCCCAGCAGGTTTTCCCGGAAATCAGTGATTCACCGACGCGACGCCCGCTGCTACGCAGCACGTCAACGCCGTGTCAATTCACGCTTGACGACGGCGGGCGAGCAGGAGCCCCATCGCGCCACACAGCGTCAGCGCGGCCGGCTCGGGCACCAACGTCAGATTAAAGTCGTCCACGTCGTTGCCGTTGACAGTCGTGAACCTTGCACCTGCCGAGACACTGTTGGCGGGAGCGAGACCCGTCACCGAAAACGACGCGAACGAGGTCGTCACGGTAATGGCCAGCACCGACTCGGTGATGCTGCCCAGCAGGGAGCCGCCGTTGTCAAAGAAGTCGATATTCAGCGTGAAAGCGGACGGGGTGAAGCCCGTTCCCGACCGGACCGAAGCGGTGAGTTCGTACTCCTCGCCTGCTGTCACCAGTGCTCGGGCGCTGGCAACAGTCTCGATGACGCCGGGGGCACCACCCGTATTGCTGACGCCCAGATACGCGTAGCTCAGGCCTTCGGGAGCGTCGTTAAATCGATCCACCCCGTACCAGGCGGCGGTCGTAGCCGTCCATCCAACGTTGGTGGTTGTATCGTTCGACGCACTGCCATTGAAAACGTTCTGGCCGTCACCGACCTCAAAACCCGGGTTGACGAGCAAAAGGTTCGCAAACGCAAAGGACGGGACGAGCGCAGCAACCAAAGAGACGCAAGCGATTCTACGATACATGGGTCTACCTCCTTGAAATGAGACTGGAATGATTTGAGCCACGACAATAGATATACGACACGATTGGGGTTGCGTCTCGCGCGATTGCGAGTAATATTGTTGTAAATGCGACAAGAGACGCGCGTCATGGTGATCATCCCCGCGACATGGGAGTATTACCGGGGCATCGCCCGCGGCGTCGCAGAGTACGCCCACACCAAGCCCTGGGTCGTCCGGCTGCAGCAGTGGATCGACGCCGGGGTGACACGGGTCGCGGACCAGTGGCAGCCGCACGGTGTGATCATCGACCCCGATCAAGGGCTCAGCGAATGGGCATGCAAACGGCGTCGGCCAGCGGTCGCCATCTCCGCCGCACACGCCACCCCCCTGCCAAGCGTCGGCCCCGACGAGCCAGCCATCGGACGCATGGCCGCACAGCACTTCATCGACCGCGGGTTCAGGCACTTCGCAGCAGTTGGCTTCCCAGACAAGCCCTTCTCCAATCAGCGTCTCGACGCCTTCAGACTCGCCATCCAAGGCAACGCAGCATCGTTCCAGATCTTTGGAGAAAACGACCCCAACTTCATGTCCCTCACCCTGGGCAGGCAGATGCGTCTGCGACGCAAGTGGCTGACACAACTGACCCGGCCGGTCGCGCTGTTCTGCACCAGCGACCCGCTTGCCATGGAGGTCATCGAAGAGTGCCGGGGCGAAGGCCTACGCGTCCCCGAAGAAGTGGCCGTGCTAGGCGTTGATGATGACCCGATGCAATGCAACCTCAGCTGGCCACCCCTGTCGAGCATCGCGCTGCCTCTGCGTGAGATCGGCTGGACAGCGGCATCCACCCTCGATCGATTCATGACCAATCGCACAAGTCACCGAGACCATCATCAGTATCTGAAGCCCCTTGGCGTCGTCGCCCGACAGTCCACCAACATCTATGCCGTCGATGACCTGGACATCCGAAACGCACTCCACTACATCCGAGAGAACCTCAGTTCACCATTGACCACCGCCGAGATTGTCGATGCCATCACCTCACAACGGCGAACGCTGGAACGCAAGTTCAAGACGATCCTCGGGCGCACGATCAACGAAGAGATCCGACGCGTGCGGGTGGAACGGGCCCTGGCATTGATGACGTCAACGAACCTGCCGATGCACGAAGTTGCTGCGCGCTGTGGATTCGGTAATCAGTCCTGGATGACCTCCGTGGTGCACCAGGCCACGGGCCGTACGCCCCGAGAACACAGGAGGCACGCGAGACTCCCGCAGACTCCTGCCCATCAAGAGGACAAGCGGGGCGCATGATCCCCTTGGTTTAGCGTCACAAGACGCCTCATTCTTCCAACCACTGCTGACGCGTCAGGTTCATCAGCCACTGCTGCGTGCCCAGTGACACCGGCGAGTTGGCGGGCACGCCGGCTGGCACCTTGCGCTGCACGTACGTCCCATCGCTCTGCAGCTCCCAGCACTGCCGATGGTCCGCGAGCATCACGTCCAGAATCGTCTGCAACCGCAGCTGCAACATCCGGTCGAACACCGGCGTGATGCACTCGACGCGGTTGTTCAGGTTGCGGTACATCCAGTCGGCACTGCCGATGAAGAACTCCGGCTGGCCGGCGTTGTGAAACTTATAAATCCGCGAGTGTTCGAGGAACCGGCCGATCACCGACGTCACCGAGATGTTCTCCGACACCCCCGGAAGGCCGGGACGCAGGCAGCAGAACCCGCGCACGATCAGGTCGATCTTCACGCCCGCCGTGCTCGCCTCGTACAGCTTGCGCACCATGCGCTGGTCTTCGAGCGAGTTCATCTTGGCGGTGATCCTCGGTCGATGCGGATCATTCACGTCCCCGCCGCGCTCACGCCAGCCCTTGCAGTGCTCGACCTCGCGGTCGATGAGCTGCTCGAACCGCTTGCGCATGTTGCTGGGCGCGATGAGCAGGTGCGCGAAGTCTTTCTTGCCCGATCGGCCGGTGAGGAAGTGGAACAGCTGCACGAGGTCGCTGGTCACGCGTTTGTCTGCGGTGAACAGGCCCAGGTCGGTGTACAGGTTGGCGGTCTTGCTGTGGTAGTTGCCCGTGCCGATGTGCGCGTAGGTGCGCATGCCCTCGTCTTCGTGTCGGACGACGATGGCGGTCTTGGTGTGCGTCTTGTAGCCCACGAGGCCGTAGACGACGTGGATGCCCGCTTTCTCCAGCCGACGGGCGAGCGTGACGTTGCGTTCTTCATCGAAGCGCGCTTTGAGTTCCACGAGGCACACCACCTGCTTGCCCGACTCCGCTGCGCGGATGAGTTGCGGGATAAACGGCGCGTCCGCCGCCGTGCGGTACAGCGTCAGCTTGATCGCGACGACCTTGGGGTCGCTCGCAGCCGTGCTGATGAAACGCTCGACGCTGGTCGCGAAACTCTCATAGGGGTGATGCACGAGCAGGTCCCCCGCTCGGATCACTTCGAAGATGTTCGCGTCCTCATCCGCCAACCGTGCGTGCGAGACGGGCGTCCACGGCTCGTAGCGCAGCTCGGGGCGCTGCACCGAGCCGTGGATCATCCAGAGGTCCGTGAAGTCCAGCTCGCCCGCCAACTCGTACACATCCTGGTCGCGCAAGACAAGCTGCCGGATGAGGAACTGGTTGAGCGGGTGGAACGGCTTGTCATCGACCTCCAACCGCACCGCGTCGGCCACCCGACGATCGCGCAGCTCCTGATTGATCAGCTCGAGCAGGTCCTCCGCGTCCTCCTCATCACGCTCCACGTCCGCGTTGCGCGTGATCCGAAACGGCTCCACGCAATGCACCTCCATCCCCTCAAACAAGTCCCCCACGTTCGCCTTCACAATGTCCAGCAAACGCACAAACCGATACGTCCCCGAACGCTTCGCCTCGTCCGCCTCGTGCAGCGCGATCCACTGCGGCAGCACGCCCGGCACCTTGATCCGCGCAAACTGAAGCTCCGCCTCATCGTCACCGTCCGCGTCCACACCACCACGCACCCCCACGCGCGACCCGTTCGACGACGCCGGCTGACGCAGCATCACACCCAGCGAACTCGACAGGTTCGACATAAACGGGAACGGGTGCCCCGGGTCCACCGCCAACGGCGTCAACACCGGGAACAAGTTGTCCAAGAAATACTGCCGGCACCACGCACGATCGCCCTCCGTCAACTGCTCCCAGTCCAACAGGTGGATCCCCGCCTCCGCGAGCTTGGGCAAGATCACGCCCCGAAAACACTCCGCCTGCTGACGCAACATCGGCACCACCATCGAACGGATCGTCCGCAGCGCATCCTCGGGCGTCTGCCCGTCAGGCGAGCGCGTCAACACGCCCGCCTTGATCTGACGCTTGAGCCCCCCCACCCGCTTCTGAAAATACTCGTCGAGATTCGACGTGAAAATCGCCAGAAACGACAAGCGTTCCAACAACGGCGTCCGCTCATCGAGCGCCTCATGCAACACCCGCCGGTTGAACTCAAGCCACGTCACCTCCCGGTTCAAAAACTCGTTGATCGGGGCAGGCACCCCCATCGCCCCCGCATCCACCCGCCCCGCAGAAGACAACTCCGAACCTCGTGCATCACCTGTCTGAGCCATGGATAACCTCGTTTACATCAATCAAGCAGCGGATTCTATCGACCAACCCTGCAAGACTGCGCCAGCATCAAGGGTCGTGAGCATTGTGAGTTCGGCGCTTCTGGCCCCCCTTGAACCGCTCGCGTATCTGAGGAATTATGCGCGAACCAGCATCGTGTACGGCCCCTCGGGGATCACCGCGATCGTGCCGTGTGGGTTGACATGCGTCCATTCGTTGATGAATCGCTGGGCGCGCGTGATGGCGTCACCTGTTCCGGGGGCGGGTGTGGTGGCGATCTGTTGCTGGACTTGCGGGGGCAACCCGTCGTTTGCGAGCAGCAGCCGTTCGACGCCGATGCGCTCCAGCACGCGGGCCTGCATCTGGTATTCCCACTGGTCTTTCTCGGTGACGCCGGATGTTTCAATGTGATTCAGGAACGCGCGCCAGTTGGGGCCGAAGCGGTCGTACAGCTTCACATAGTCCGGCTCGCCGACTTCCTCACATGCGCTGAGCATCAGCAGCGTCGAGCGCTCGTGCAGCGCAGGCAGCGCGGTGCACAGGCCCTTCACCGTTTGATAGAAGTTCTTGTCCAGCGGAAAACCGCCGGCGCATGTGACGACCAGGTCGTAGGGCTGCTCCACTATTGCCGAAGTCCACTCCGCGACATCACGGCAGCCGTGCATGAACGCCTCATCCAGGCCGCCGCAGTAGAGGCCCGCGGGCTTGCGGTCGTGGGTGATGGCGACGTTCACGAGGAAGTCAACTCCGACGATGTGCGCGACCTTGTGCGCGATGGCGTGGCAGGGGTTGCCTTCGAGCCGACCCTCGACGGAGTTGGGGTCGCTCATCGTGTGGTAGCCGTGGAAGCGTTGCACGGTGTCAAGGTCCACGAGGCCCGGGCACACGCCCTTGCGCCCGCCGGAGAACCCGGCCATGAAGTGCGGCTCGATCAGGCCGGTGACGATGCGCAGGTCCGCCTTGAGGAACTCGGTGCAGACCGCGACGGGCGGGTCATCGCTGACACGGGTGCACGTCGCGGGGTCGGTGGCCTTGTGGTCGATGATGCGCAGGCGCTTGGGCAGCGATGTCCCGAGCATGATGAGGCGTTCCTCGTCGGTGCTTGGCCGGTGCATGCCCGTGCCGACGATGAGCGTGACGCGGTCCTGGGCGATGCCGACGGCGGCGAGCTCTTCAAGGATGGCCTCGATGAGCAGCTCGTTGGGCACGGGCCGGGTGATGTCGCTGAGCGTGATGGCGACGCTGCGCGGCGCTTTGCGCTGCGCGATGGTGCGCAGCGGCTCGCAGCCGATGGGCTGCCGCAGCGCAGCGCGGATCGCGGCGTGCGGGTCGGGCAGCGCGGGGATGTGCGGCCCGGTGAGGATATGGGCACGGTCAGGCACCTGAAGCGTGATGCGCGACTTGCCGTATCGGAGGGAGATCGGTTGCATCGAGTCATCATAAGAAGGTGCGGCGGGTCTCAGATCGTTTGCATGCAAGGCGTTTATGCTTGGGCATGGACGCAGCCATCCGCCTCGCACGGCACGACGACCTCGACGGCATCCTCGCGCTGGTCGAGGGGCTGGTGGATCAGCATGTTGCTCTCGACCGTGCGCGGTTCCACACCGCAGCGCCGCCGTTGCCGGCGTACCGCTTATGGATCGCTCGGCTCATCGACGAGCCAGCTCGGCACAGCGCGATCGTTGCGGAGCGCGGCGGAAGGATCGTCGGCTACCTGCTGGCCGAGCACGAGGCGGAGTGCACGCACCTGCTCTCGCCCGCCGCGGTCTGGCTGCACGACCTGTTCGTGGACGTCTCGGCGCGCAAGCTCGGCGTCGGTGGCGCGATGATGCGGCTGTTGGTGGAGCGTCACGCGGGCGGGCCGGGCATCCGGTTGATCACGGCAGCTCCCAACGCGGAGGCGCGTGCTTTTTTCGAACGTCTTGGGTTTCGGACCAGCGCGGTGGAGATGATGCGGGGCTGATGCGGGCGGACCCCACGCAACTTCGCAGCGTGGGCTTCGCTGGAGATCTGCGCATGAAAAGGCCCGCGGGGTTTGACACCCGCGGGCCGCGTGGGATCGTCGGTGGGTAAGGGGCAGGCCGACGACAGATGCGTATGGGATTTAGAACAGCAGCTGGAACTGGGCGCGGAGCGCGATCTGTTCACGGCTGGCGCCGACGGCGGAGAGGCCCACGCCCGAGGAGAACTCGCCGCCGTTGAGGCCGGCGATCGCCGCGGGATTGTCTTCGCTGAGGACGAACACGCCGTCGATGGTGAACTTGGCGTTGTGGCCCTTGAGGTAGTAGTTCACGCCGGCGGTGATGGCGTTGAACGTGTCGATGCCGTCCTCATCGCTGTCGATGAAGTCGTAGCGGGCGAAGGGCTGAAGCTCTTTGCTGATCGAGTATCCGACCTGCGCGAGGGCACCGATCTGCGTGCTCTCGGTGTCGTCAGCGAACATCACCGCACCCATCGCAGACAGCGGGCCGGTCTTGTAGACCGCGTCCACCGTGAACGCGGCGGTGGGGTCGGCTGCGCCGGACTGGCTCTCGATGTGAGCGGCACCGCCGATGGCCAGGAACGCGTCATCGTCGAACGCAACGAGGTCTTTGTACTGCTTCCAGTCGCCGAACACGAGGTACTCGACGCGGCCGGTGGCGGCGTAGTCCACGGTGTCAGCGGTGCTGGCGGTCGCTTCGCTGTTTCCGCCGTCGTGGAGCATGACGCTGTAGCGCAGCTCGTCGCTGAAGTCGCCGTCGATCTTGACGCCCTCGGAGCGGTTGAGCGTGAAGAACTCGGTGGACAGGCCACGCTCGACCGCGAGCTGACGCTTGGGGCTGAGCAGTTCTTCAAACAGGAACGGCACCTTCATCCGGCCGACGCTGATCTTCATGCCGTTGTCGTACTTATACGACAGGATCGCGTCTTCAAGGAAGGTGTTGCCACCCGCACGCTCGTTGGCGATGACCAATGAATACTCGATCTTGGGGTCGGCGATGTAGCCCTCGAAGCCCAGCTTCGCACGACGCAGCTCAAAGCCGCTGAGGACCTCGGCTTCGCCGTCGCGGTCGCCGTTGAGGTTCGCGATGTAGCGGGCCTGCACCTGACCGTTGAGGTTCAGCGAGAAGCCCTCGCCCTCAAGGTAAAATGTCTTGCCGTTGTGGCCGGCACCGAGGCCGCCCTCTTGAAACGCGGTTCGGCTCTGCGCATCGCCGACGACTTCTTCCACCAGGGCCTTGATCTCGGCCTGGCGTGCTTCGTCCATCCAGGTCGCGCTGTTCGCCGCCTTCACCTGCGCCAGCTCGGCCCGCATCGCTGCAAGCTCCGCCTTCATCGCGGACAAGTCCGACGCCTCGTCCGCCATCACCGGGGCCGCTGCATACACCGCCAGCGAACCCACCACCATCAAACCAAAACGATTCATGACCATCTTCAGGTCTCCCTTATCGCCGGCAGGCCACCGGCTCAGATTTGCCGCCGTCGGGCACGCACCCAGACGACTACAGCAAGCTGTGTAAAAGATCGGTCTGCATTGTTAACGTTCGATTAGAAATGCAATCCATGCGTCCGATACCCAAGTCGCAGCCCTCAAGCCGACCATCGGGCTACCCGACGATCGTCGGTTTCAAGAGATCCGCTTGATTCTTTTCACCCAGAAGCACAAGAAAACCAACATTTAAAGGGTTATCACGCAACGCTCGCAACGCGATCCTCACACCCCGCCGACATCCGCCGCGCGGCGGGGGTCGATCGTGTACAGATACGCCCACGTATAGATGCCCGTGTCGTGCCCATCGCTGAAGCGGATGCGCACCGCGTAGTTGCCCACCAGCTCCGCAGACTCCGCCACCAGCGCCGATGACGACGCACCGCCCTTGCCCGAGGGCAGCACCGCGAGCGGGTTACTCGCCAGCTCCTCACGCAGCGCGATGCTCTCGGCCGAGGGCGACCGCTTCCGCAGATACGCGATCGGATACACCGACACCCGCCCATCCATCCACACGATCGTGAGCGCCTCTTCCTTCTTGAGCTCAAGCGAACGCGGACGTGCCGACAACGCCTCCGCGCCGCCGGCGTACACCGACGCCTCGTTGGGCTCGTTCCCCCGCGCACCAAACTGGATCGGCTCGTGTGACATGACGTGGCAAGGGATCAGGGGTCAGGAAAACTCTGACACACCGCGTAGCGCCGCGACGTGTCGCGTCCGGCTGCGCGTCTCACTCCGCCTCTTCCCCCGCAAGCGCTCGCATCTGCCGTGCGTGTTCCACCAACGTGTCCACATCCCCCTCGCCGCCCACCTGCGCCGGCTGGAGCTCGTAATGCCACTTCACCTCCGACTTCGCTCCCGGCACCGCCTCCGCCAGCAAGTCCAAAGGCACCGTGTCCCACCACGGTGCCCGCGCCTCACCCACCGTCCACATCGGCTCACTCCCCTCCCGCTCCAACCGCACGTCATACGTCCCGTAAAACGTAAACGGCACCTCCAACGGCGTCCGCCCCACCTCCCGGTCATTCAACCGAACCAACGCCCCACTCGGCTCACTCGTGATCGAAATCACCCGCTGAACGCAGCCGGACAACCCCATCATCAACATCATCGTCATCGCACATCGCATCCCCACATCCTAACACCCCCCACAACCCGACGGTCACCGACCGTCGGCCCCCGCTGGACGCTGCCAGCGTCCAGCGATGAGTCGATGCCTTCGATGCACTGCAATGAACCCGCGACCGCAATCGTGCGCGCTTTTCTGTCTTCTCGAAGATGCTTCTTCAACCACGCAAAGATTTTTTCAATCGGTATTCGAAGGGTTTTCTGAATCGGACGACCGATCCGTGCGCACAAAACCCGCCCGCTGGCCCATAGGTAGGAGGCGCGTATGAGTCACACAGACACCAACACCCACGAACCGCACGACCGCGTCGCGCTGCGCTCTGCCCTTGCGGCGCTGCGCTGGAGCGCGGTCGTTGCGCTTGCCCGGCTCATGGATGACCCGGATGCCGACTGCGAGACGAGGCGCAAGGCCGCGACCACCGTGCTCACGCTCGACCCCAGCAAGGTCGAACTCACCATCGCCATGCGGACACCCGCGCCCGCGTCGCAACCCGTGCACGCGAGCACGCACGATGTCACGCGCGGCGTGGCAAGGACCGTATCCTCGAAGCACCGCGCCGAAGCGCGGCCCCGCGTCACGGCCCCGCTCGCTGAGAGTCGCGGCTCGCATGAGAGTGCTGGGCTTGCGTTGGGAGTACAACATCGGCATGGTGGAGCCGGTGTACATCACGGACCTGGACGACGCGCGGGTGGCGGTGTTTCGGGGGCTCAAGGACCGGGAGTTGGCTCGCGGGGGCGAGCGGTTTGTGGCAGAGGGGCTGCATCTGGTGCAGCGGCTGCTGCGGTCGTCGCTGCGGTGCGAGTCGGTGATGGTGGCCCCCCGGAAGCTCGACGCGGTGATGTCGATGGTGTCGGGCTCGACGGCGGTGTATATCGTCAGCGAGGCGTTGTCTTCGTCGATCGTGGGGTTTCGGTTTCACACGGGCGCGATCGCGATCGGCGTGCGTCCCGCAGCGGGCGTGGTCTCGCTGGACTCGGTGGTGGGGGCGATGGGCGGGCGGGGCTTCATCGTGGTGTGTCCGGACGTGGCGAGCGCGGAGAACCTTGGCTCGATGGTGCGGACGTCGGCGGCGCTGGGTGCGTCGGCGATGCTGATCGGGCCGGCGTGCGTGGACCCGTGGTACCGGCTGGGCGTGCGCGTCTCGATGGGCGCGGTGTTGGAGTTGCCCATCGTGCGCAGCGTCGATTTGCTGGGTGATCTGGGTCGGCTGCGCAGCGCGATGGGGTTTGAGTTGTGCGCGACGGTGCTGGCGGACGATGCGGTGGCGTTGCAGCATTACGAGCCGAGGCGTGGCCGGGTGGCGGTGCTGTTCGGCAGCGAGGCGGAGGGCTTGTCTCCGCAGGTCGTGGATGCGTGCGACGCGAAGGTCACCGTGCCGATGGGCTGGGGGACGGACAGCTTGAACGTCGCGGTGTCGGCGGGCGTGGTGCTGTGGGAGGTGGGTCGGCGTGTGTCGCGGGTGTGATCGTTGAAAGCACCGCACCAACTGGCGAGTGGGCTCGCCCGCGACACGCGGATGTGGTGTCATTCATCGTTACTTGCGGGCGGGCGTCTGCGGAGCATGGCGAGAGGGGCCAGCAGTGCGAGGCCGACGGGCTCAGGGACCACTAGGCCGTAGGCGATGGCGAGTGTGTCGATCGCGGTTGCCCATTGGGTTTCGCTGAGGGCGCTCGCGGCGTCGGGGGTGAGGTTGAGCAGCGCGAGTTCCGGTTCGCTGAAGGCGAAGTTGATGCGCAGACGCGCGGCGTCGGCAAAGTCGATGTCGGCGTCGCCGTCGGTGTTGCCTTTGGCCCAGGAGGGTGCGTTTGGGTTGCCTGCGGTGTTGGTCGCGTCGATGCGACCCGTGAAGTTCAGTCGGAGGGTGGCGGCGTCGAAGCCGTCGACATCGCCGTCGAGGTCGGTGTCTCCGAACTGCGTGCCGGCGATGACGTTGACCCACAGGTTGGCGTCGGTGGCGTTGACGGTGTTGTCGTTGTTGAGGTCGAAGCGGTCGGTGTTGGGCGTGACGCTGCCGAAGGCCTGGAAGAGCCAGTCGATGTCACGGGCGGTGAGGTCGGCGGTGAGGTCGAAGTCGCCAGCGACCGGCGCGCTTGGGAGGAGTTTGCGGACGAAGCCGTCGTGCTTGTTGAGCAGGAAGATGCCGCCGCGGTCGTCGTCGCCGAAGCGTGTGTCGGTGCGTGAGAGCGATGCGTTGCCCGAGGCATTGCGGATGGTCTGGAGGAAGGATTGTTCGGAGCCGTTGTATCGGAGGCGGAGTTGTTCGTAGGGCGCGAGTCGGCCGTTGTTGAGTGCGGCGAGGTTGGTGAAGTCTTCGCGTTGGATGATGTCATCGGCGGCGACGACGTAGATGGGCCCGCCGTTGCCGTTGGAGAAGTCGGCGAAGATGTACTTGCCTTCAAGGTTGGCCAGGGCGTTGTCACGGTAGACGCCTCCGCCGGAGACGCTGACGCCGGGGTCTTCGACGTTGTCGTTGTTGAAGTCGTGGTCGTATTGGATGACGGGGTAGGTGAGGGTGTCGGTGGTGTGGTTGGCGGGGAGGAATCGGAGCTGGTTGCCGGAGCGGTTTTGTGCGTCGAAGGTGCCTTCGCGTTGTTTCCAGCCGTAGTTAGCGCCGGCCTGGCCGAGGTTGATTTCTTCGATGTTGTTTTGTCCGATGTCGGCGATGAGCATTTTTCCGCCCGGGCCGGTGTCCCAGTTGAAGGTCTGCGCGTTGCGCAGGCCGTAGGCCCAGGTCTCTGCGAGGACTCCGCTTTGTCCGACGAAGGGGTTGGAGCTTGGGACGGAGTATTGCTTCCCGTTGGCGGGTGTGGTGGGTTCGATGCGGAGGATGGAGCCGAGCGGGTTGGAGCGGTCTTGTGCGTCGTTGTTGGGGTCGTACCCCGAGCCGCCGTCGCCCAGCGCGACGTAGAGCATGCCGTAGTCGGCGTCTCCGGGCGCACTGTTGGGGTTGAAGCGGACCTCGCCGATGTTGTGGTTGGAGAAGGGTTGGACGACGCGCATGAGTTGTCGAGCGGAGGCGGCGTCGGCGGTGCCGTTGGCGTTGAGGGTGAACTCGGTGAGGACGGAGTGGTGGTGGGCGGCGGACTTGTTGTAGGCGAAGGTGGGCGTGTTGGCGGAGCCGGTGGTGGCGCTGGAGGACCAGCTGACGTACATCTTGCGGAAGCCCGCGGTGCCGACGTTGCCGAAGTCGGGGTGGAGCGCGACGCCTTGGAGACCGGTCTCGTTGCCATCCAGAAAGCTGGGCAGCATGTTGGGGCTGAGCACGAGTTGGGGCGTGACATCGCCGGGTCGGAAGCTGTAGACCCGGCCGCGCTGGTCGGTGACGAAGAGCTTGCCCGAGCCGTCGGGCGCATAGGTCATGGCGTCGAGGCGTGGGCGTGTGCTGCCGGAGGAGTTGGGGATGCGGATGACATCGACGAGGTCGACGGTGTAGCTGGTGGTGGGCACGGTGGCGTTCAGCGGGTTGCCGGCGTTGAGCAGCGAGCCGAGCTGTGCAGCGGCGGGCATCGAGACACACACGGCAACGAGCGAACAAGACTTCAACGGACGCATCATGATGAAACTCCAGAGTGGACGGTGCGATGCCCCGCAGTCATCCAGCGTACCGGGCAGTGGCCCCGGGTCCAAGCGATCACAAGCCGCGCAAGCTCAGGTCATCAGCAGCACCAGCGCAAGCGAGCCGAACGACAAGACGGTGCTGACCACGATGGCCGCGGCGCTGGTCGCGATGTCCCCCCGCAGCTGCGAGGCCAGCACATACGACGCCACCGCGGTCGGGCACGCCGCAAACACCATGACGATCCGGCGGTCCTGCCCCATGATCCCCAGCAGTTCGCAGCCCGCCCACGCGATGAGCGGCGCGACCAGCAGCTTGATCGCCGACGCCGACAACGCCCGGCCCATGTTCGGCCCCACGTGGTACGCCAGCATCGCCCCGCCCAGGCAGATCAGCGCCAGCGGCGACGCCGTCTGCCCCAGCAGCTCCAGCGTCTCCCCCAGCGACGCCACCAGCCACGCCGGCAACGGGTGCGGCACCCACGGCAACGCCAGCCCGAGCACACACCCCACGATCAGCGGGTTGGTCGCGATCGACCGCCCCACCCGCACCGGCAACGCCCAGCTCGGCCGGTGCTGCGTCACGACGAGCGCCGTCACCGCGATCACGTTGTACACCACCACCAAAGGAGCCAGCACCAGCGCCGCGTTCGCCCCCGTCTGCGCATCAAACCCCGACGACAGCACCACCACCGGCAAGCCCACAAACGCGATGTTGCCCCGCACCGCCGACTGGATAAACGACCCCGCCACCGGCCCGGGCATCCGCCGACCCCACGCCCACAACGACGCCAACAACC
>DAIOEG010000004.1:19234-21355 GCA_036746415.1 Phycisphaera sp.
ATGCCTCGGGACACGACTAGTCATCGCAGATTCCGTTGTCACTGGGAAGCCTGATGGGTGTCCGTGCCCAGCACCACCTCCACCAACCCCCCACCCACCGCCGATGCTGTCAACACCCCCGACATCAAAACCGCCTCCGGCCCAATGACCGGAGCCGACGACAACTTGAACACCAAGAGCGCCGGCAACGCCACCCAATACAAAAACTTCTCCATCGCCCGCCGAAACTCATGCGTCACAAACCCACGCTCCACCAACACCAGCCCAAGCAACACCAACAACAAGATCGGTAAGAGCGACCCGACAACCTGTGCAAGTGCGTCCACGGGCGTGAGTGTAAAGAAAAAACATGGCCTTCAAGGGTTCAACGCCCGCGCTCAAACGCAGCGTCGCAACACCTGAACAGCATCATGGATCAACCCTCACGGATCCTGATGCCATTAAAAAACCGGAGACATGCTCCGGTTTCATTCGTGGGGCCTGCTCGCTGATCGCTCAGGACTTTCTGCGCTTGAGCAGCAGAGTCGCCGGGCCAGCCAGAAGCATCGCCGCGCTCCCCGGCTCGGGCACCGTCCTGACCTCGTCGATGCCGATCGAGATGACCTGATTCGGCCCGCTGTTGAAACTGGACTGCACGAGGAACAAGAGCTTTGTGATGTTCGCGAGGTTTGCCCCGCCGTTCATAACCGTGGTCGGGTTTGCAAGACCGGACGCGAACGTCAGCGTGTACGAACCCGCGGCCGCTGCGGTCCCCGTGTTGTTCGCCGGGTCCAGTATCCCTTGGATCGGGGTCACATCAAATGCGTACTCGCTCTTGCTTTCGACCGACCCGACTTCGCTGATCAGCTGCAAAGTAAACAGGTTGTAGGTTGAGTTGTTGTCAGCCAGCAGCTCCACATCCGCCTCAAGACCGAGGGTTCCATCGATCCCGCTCAGGTCCTTGGACGCAAACACCAGGAACGGGAGCGCCTGCTCAAAAGCTCCAACACCGTTTGTCGATCGGACTTCCACGGCATCCGCCGAGTAAATCCAGTTGCCCGCCACGTTGCCGAAGTCGGCCTGAAAAAACACCGTGCCAGGCGATCCGAGCTTGCCCGCATCCGACCCAAAATCGACGATCGAATCCGCTGCGGCTGCCCCCGTGAGGGTTGCCGTCACAAGAACACCGACCACATAAGACCCGGCCCTACGATTTGAAATGATCACAATGCACCTCCTGAGAATGGACACAGACCGAAACGAGAACGCCGCAAAGACTCTTCGAGCGACATCCTCGAAGGCAGCACTCAAAATCTAACGCCTCGTCTGCGATCGGCAACACCACGATCAGACTGCAACACCCGCCAAGCCGCCATCCAACCACACCAAACGCCCCGCCGCCCACTTCGCATCAGCACACTCAATCAGCTCCCACGAACTATCACCAAACGTGTCCTGAGCAATCAACGAATGAATTTAGATGCCGATTAAAAATGACTTTATAGAATTTTCGAGGCGGGGTTGCGTCCGCCGACTCCCGTTACGCCGACCTTGTCTCGCGTCATCCGTACAGCCCTCCAAACCCGGATAAACGCTGCGCATGGGGTCTTTCTTCTCAACGCAAAATCCATACAATTATTTGGAAATACAAAGTACTTTTGAGACGCCGATCATCCTGCTGAGCCGACGCGTACGCCACTTCTGGTCCGCCGCCAGTGCCGGAGGTTCGAGAGCATGCAGGTATGGACGCGATGAACGGGAGCGGGCCGATGGGCCTCTCCGTCGTCTTCACGGTGCGTTCAACAACGTCGGCCCACAAGGGACGGGGTGCGACTCCCCCGCACGACCGTGGCGACGGCTCAAGCCGCAACCAACGCATGGCCAGCGACGTCAGTCCATCCGCAGAACAAGTGGGCACTGCGGGATTCAAAACAGGTGCATGCGAACGTCCGGGCGCGGGGTCACCGTGTTGCTTTGACATCGGCAGGTCGTGGGGCATTGGATATGATGCCGTGCCATGATTCGGCAGATGTGGACGATTGGTCAGAACACGTTGACGGAGGCGGTACGCCAGCCGATCTTTGCGGTGCTGGTGCTGCTGGGCTCGATGGGCCTGCTCATCAACCTGGGGTTGGCGGCGTA
>DAIOEG010000005.1:0-4554 GCA_036746415.1 Phycisphaera sp.
ACGTCAAGCTCACCGCCGAGGCCGTCAAGGCCGCGCACGAGGCCGGCGTGGTTGTCGAGGCCGAGCTGGGCATGCTGGGCGGTATCGAGGAAGACGTGGTCGGCCTGGACGCCGAGGAGTATCAGAAGAACCTGCACAAGTTCCTGACCGACCCGATCGAGGCGGCCGACTTCGCGAAGCGCACCAAGTGCGACTCGCTGGCGGTCGCCATCGGCACGTCGCACGGAGCGTTCAAGTTCAAGCACGAGGCCGTGCTCGCGTTCGACCGCATCGAAGAGATCATGAAGACCTGCCCCGGCCTGCCGCTGGTGATGCACGGCTCGTCGAGCGTGCCCAAGGAGTTCATCGACCTGATCAACCAGTACGGCGGGAAGATGCCCAACGCGATGGGCGTGCCCGAAGAGCAGATCGCAAACGCAGTTCGTAAATACGGCGTGTGCAAGGTCAACATCGACACCGACCTGCGTCTGGCGCTGACCGCCAAGATCCGCGAGGTCTTCGCGAAAGACCCCGCCGAGTTCGACCCGCGCAAGTACCTCGCCCCCGGCCGAAAGGCCATCACCGACATGGTGAAGCGCAAGCTGCACATGCTCAACAGCGCCGGCCAGGCCGAGAAGATCGTCGCACACTGGAAAAAGATCGGCGAGCCCCTGCCGGGCTACTACTCCGCGATGGCGTGATTGAATCTCAAATGTAAACACCACAAGACGCACCGTTCAGCGGTGCGTTTTTTTACAACATGAAGCCTACGCAGCTTCGCAGCGTGGGCTTCGAGGGGTTATGCGTAGGTGTCGAGCTTCGTGCCTTTGTGGGGCTCGATGGAGCCGGTGGCGACTTGGGATTGTTGGAGGTTCGCGGCGCCTTCGAGGAGCTTGAGCATGCCGGCCCCCTGGGTCTTCGCGGCGTCGCGGCTTTTGCGAAGCACGGCGAACTGGACCTGCTCTTGGAGCTGGGCCTGTTGGAAGGCCGAGATGCCCGCGGGTGACACTGTCATGCGTGCAACATCGGCGTGAAGTTGGGCGTGACTTCATCGCGAGGGGATATCGGACGCGACGAGTCGCGGCGCTACGCGTCGGTGTCATCGTCGTCGGTGTCGTCGTCCTCGACGTGCGGCGCGTCGGGGGCGGCTTCGCTTCTTGCGGCGCGGAGTTTGGCGCGGCGCTCGGCCCGGCGTTTGGTGCGTTCATCGGGCCAGTCATATGCGAGCTCGCCGGTGTCGGGGTCGCGCGAGTCGGGGGTGGTGTCGTTGTCGGCGGCGTCGTCGAGTTCGAGCTCGGGGCGGGGCGAGAGCAGCACGTCGCCCAGGTCGGCCTGGCTGACGGTGACGCGGCGCTGGCGGACCAGTTCGAGTGTCGCGAGGAACAGGCCGATCATCTCGCTGCGTCCGCGCCGGCCTTGGAACAGTTGCCGAAGCGTCATCGCGCCGTCGCGCTGGAGGCGGTCGGCGACGTCCTCGGCATGGAGCGAGATCGGCGTGTCGTCGTAGGTGACAGCGTGGTCGCCCAGGTGGCCGATGCTCTCCATCACCCGACCAAACGCGCTGCACAGGTCCAGCACGTTCACATCCTCGATATCCAACTCAAACGGCGACGCATCGTCCTCGTCGTCGGTTTGCTCGCCGATCTTCGCGCTCACCGGGAACCGCTGCTCCCACTGCGCCGCCTGGCGTTCGAGCGTGATCGCCGCGTCCTTGAACCGCTTGTAGGCGAGCAACTGTTGCACGAGCTCGAAGCGTGGGTCGGCTCCGCTGAGGTCCATCTCGCTGGCGGCGTCCCCTGCTTCGCCGGCTTCGCCTTGCGCGGGTGTTGGCATCAGCATCGCGCTCTTGACTTCGATCAGCGTCGCGGCCATGACGAGGAACTCGCCGGCTTTGTCGACATCGACGGTCTCGATGACGCGCAGGTGCGCGAGGTACTGCTCGACCAGCTGCGCCATCGGGATGTCCTGCAGGTCGATCTCGTGACGCTTCACGAGGTAGAGCAGGAGGTCCATCGGGCCGGCGTAGGCGTCGAGCTGTACGCGGTGCTCGTTGGGGGCGTGTTGAGGTGCGGGGTTGCCTTGCACGCACACATCATAACCCGGGGGGAACGGCGCGATGAGTTCGGCCACAAGGAAGCTCGTTGGGGATATGCGTTGTGAGACCCCACGCAGCTTCGCTGCGTGGGCTTGGGGGGGCGGGTGTTACATTGGTTGGATGACGCGAGCGGAGTTGTTGCAACTGGGGCGTACGGTGCTGGATGCGGAGGCGTCGGCGATCGGGCGGATCGTGTTGGACGAGGCGTTTGCATCCGCGGTCCAGCTCATCTCGGCCGCGGCGGATCGTCAGGGCGCGCTCATCGTCACGGGGCTTGGCAAAAGTGGATACATCGCGGGCAAGCTGTCGGCGACGTTTGCGAGCACGGGCTTGCCGTCGCACTTCCTGCACCCCGTCGAGGCGGTCCACGGCGACCTGGGGCGCATCCGCCGACAGGACGCGGTGCTGCTCATCAGTTACTCGGGCAACACACAGGAGCTTGTCGCGCTGGCGGAGCTGCTGCGCGTGGACGGGGTGGACACGATTGCGCTCGTGGGTAAGCCGGGCTGCGACTTGCATCGGTTGTGTACGTTGTCGCTGTTCATCGGTGACATCACCGAGGCGTGCCCGCTGGAGCTCGCGCCCACGAGCAGCACGACGGCAACGCTCGCGCTCGGGGATGCGCTGGCGCTGTGCGTGTCGCAGGAGCGGGCATTCACGGCAGAGGGGTTCCACAAGTTCCATCCCGGAGGCGGGCTGGGCCGTCAGCTCATGCCGATCGTGGAGGCGATGCGTTTTAAGGTCGGCGTGAACCTGCCGTTGCTGCACGAGGCCACGCCGTTGAAACAGGCGTACGCATTGGCGCAGCCGAGCGACCCGACGCTTCGGCGTGCGGGGGCGCTGGTGATCGTGAATGATGTGGGCGTGTTGTCGGGCGTGTTCACCGATGGCGACTTGCGCCGCTTGGCGTTCTCCAGCAACGCGTCGCTGGACCAGCCGGTGGGCGTGGTGATGACGCTGAACCCGAGGCGATTAAGTGACACATCGCTGGTGCGAGACGCGGTGCACCTGATGCGTCAGACGCGCATCGACGAGGTACCTGTGGTCGATGCGGCGGGTCGGCCTGTGGGGCTGATCGACGTGCAGGATTTGGTGGCGCTGAAGGTGATCGAGGGGTGAGATGGTTTAGAAAGTGTCTTCCGCAGATTTCGCGGATGGCGCGGATGGGTCAGAAGAGAGACTGTTGATCGGCACTGAGCAACGTTTCAATGGTTTGCTGCCCGGCCATATACGGATTCAGTTCGTTTCTTCCACTCTGATGTCTACATCGGAGTCATCTGCGAAATCTGCGGAAGAAACTCTCTACGGATCATGAGCGGTAGGCGTTCACGAGTTTGTCCCATTTGGATTGGGCTTTGAGGAGGTGTTCAATGGCGTCGCGGACGGCTCCGTGCCCGCCGGCGGCGGTGGTGATGTAGGCGGCGGCGGCTTTGACTTCGGGGGCTGCGTCGGCGACGGCCATGGGGTAGCCGACTTTGGCGAGCGCGGGCAGGTCGATGAGGTCGTCGCCCAAGTATGCGGTGTCGGCGAGGGGGGTAGCGGCGATGTTGGCGAGTCGTGCGATGTCCCGTGCTTTGTCCTGGCTGTTCTGGATGAGCAGGTCGATCTCGAGTTCTCGGCAGCGTTTGGCGACGGCGAAGGATTCGCGGGCGGTGAGGATGCCGACGCGCAGGCCGTTCTTCATGGCGGCGCGCATGGCGAAGCCGTCTTTGATGTTGAAGCGTTTGATCTCGATGTCATTGGGGCCGTAGTAGAGCCCGCCGTCGGTGAGGACGCCGTCGACGTCGAGGATGAGGAGTTTGATGTGTGCGGGTGTGGTCACGAGGGGAGTTTAACGGGCGAGAGAAGGGGAACGCGGAACTCGGAACTCGGAAGCGGGAGAAGTTGGAGAAGGAGGGCGTTGGGTCACGACTCACGACTCGCGAAGGCGGGCCAGACCCTTCGCTGCGGTTAGGGTCGGCGTGAGGGGGGGTGTGGGTGATTGGGGAGTGTTGGGGTATGGTGTGGGGATGAAGTTGCGGGGCAAGGTGTTGGTGTTGTTGCTGGTGATTGCGGTGCTGCCGGTGTTGGCGGTGCGGGTGGTGGATGCGTGGACGTTGGCTCGGCTGGGGCGATCGGTGGGGGAGCGTGCGGGGGCGCAGGTGGAGGGGTTGGTGGAGGGCGCGGTGCAGCGGGCGGTGGCGGATTATGCGGCGCTGGTGGAGCGTGAGACGCGGCTGATGGAGGCGCTGGTGGAGTTGCAGGCGATCGGTGCGGAGCGTCGGTTGGCGGGGTTGCCGTTGTGGTTGGAGTCGGGCGGGGACGCGGCGTTGCTGTACGACGTGGAGGCGTTTGAGCGTGGCGTGGTGCCGGGGCTGGTGGAGCTTGCGGGGTATGAGCATGTGGTGGCGGGGGCGGTCCCGGTGAGTCATGAGGCGTCGGTGGCGCTCACGGCCCGTGGGGTGTCGATGTCGTCGGTGTCGGCTGATCGTGATCGGCTG
>DAIOEG010000005.1:4564-20940 GCA_036746415.1 Phycisphaera sp.
CGTATCCGGGCAAGGGCGGGTACCCGGCTGACTACGACCCGCGCACGATGGCGTGGTACGAGCGGACGATCGGCGTGGACGAGCCGGTGTGGCTGCCGCCCCAGCCGGATACGGTGACGGGCAAGACGGTGATCACGATCGCCACCGCTGTGAACGGCCCGGACGGGTCGCGTGTGGGCGTCACGGCGATCGACGTGCCGATGGAACGGCTGCTGCAGCGCGAGCAGGACAAGCAGCGCGGGTTCCCCTCGGCGCTCGCGTGCATCGTGTCGGCCGAGGACGGCGGATTGGAGAGTCGGCCGCAGGTGCGGTTTGACACCACCGGGCCGCTGCTCGCGGTGTTTGCGGGGACGCACGATGCGTTGAACCCGCAGCGCGACGGTAGCGCCTTTGTCTATCACGGCCTGCCCTTTGAAGACGCGACGGCGGGGGCCACGATCTGGGCGTCGATCCACGCGGGCAAGCCGGGCACGGCGACGGCGATGCTGCTGGGCCAGGAGATGCAGGTCGCCTGGGCCCCGGTCTCGGAGGCGTATCCGACGGCGGTGCTGGTCGCGGTGCCCTTGAGCGAGCTGCGGGTCGAGGCGGACCGGTTGGCGGACTCGGGGTGGGAGCAGACGCTCACGGCGCTGAAGCGTTCGGGCGCGCTGGTGCTGCTAACCACCGGTATCGTGGGGCTGGTCGCGTGGCGGACCAGCCGGGTGGTGACTGCCCCGGTGACGGCGTTGTCAGAAGCGGCGGACCGCATCGCGCTGGGCACGCTGGATGCGCACGTCGATCTGCCCAAGCCGCACCGCAAAGACGAGATCGGCGACATGGCCCGGGCGTTCAACGCCATGGTGCCCAAGCTGCGCGAGCACCTCAAGCTCACCCAGTCGCTCGACCTGGCCATGGAGGTGCAGCAGTCGCTGTTGCCGCAAGGCCCGCCGGTGTTCGAGGGGTTCGATATCGCCGGCGTCGCGGACTACTGCGACCAGACCGGCGGGGACTACTTCGACTTCATGGACGTGGGCCCGATCGACCGGGGACACCTGGGCGTGGCGCTGGGCGATGTCACGGGGCACGGCGTCGCGGCGGCGCTACTCATGTGTACCGGCCGGGCGCTGCTGCGGTCGGGCGCGCGAGCGGACGGCTCGCTGACGCTGTTTTACCTGACGGTCCAGCGCGAGCCGATGGTCATACGGTTCGTCTCCGCCGGCCACGACCCGACGCTGGTGTACGACCCGGAGACGGACACGTTTGAAGAGCTGGTGGGCAGAGACGTGCCGCTGGGGATCGAGGGGGGCTGGTCGTTCACCGAGTCCAGGCGTGAGGGCCTGCCGCCCCGGGCCATCCTGGTGCTGGGCACCGACGGCATCTGGGAGGCCCGCAACCCAGAGGACCAGATGTACGGCAAGGAGCGGTGGCGGGCCGTCATCCGACAGCACCACGCGCTGCCCGCCGCCGAGCTGTGCGAGGCCGTGCTCAAAGACGTCATCCACTTCCGCGCCGGCCGGGAACAACTCGACGACATCACCTTGGTGGTGCTCAAGCGGCTCAACTCCGATCCATTCAAACCCTCTTTGGAACGCTCGGGCGAGGATACGTCAGTTTAACAATCATCAAACATCGGTTTAGCCGCATACTTAGGGTTAAACCCTATACCGTTTCGCCCAGATTCGGAATGATAAAACAGCTTCGATTGTCTATTCTTGACTCCGGACGCAGATTTGTACTTGGTCTCAACTTCTCACTCTTGGGAAGTGTTGGCCATTGTGGGTTCGCTATCGGGTGTGTCGCTTTCTGTTGATGCAGGCCCGGTTCTCAGATGTTCAGAAATGCGCGGGGTGCACCGCTGGCTTTTCACTCTATGAATTTTCAACCATCCACCGAACGTCCCGCCCGCGCCCCTGTGGAAGCACTGCCTTTCAGTGAGGTAACCAGCTGCCCCTCGCTCTGGTCTGCGATGGTCCATGAGCCCTTGACGGGGGTCATGGTCATCGACAGCGACGGCGAGTTCCGCTTCGCCAACGCGTTTGCCGCTGAGCTGTTTGTGGGCTCGGGGATGACGCCCGAGCAGCTGGTAGGGCAACGGCTGGCCGAGCTGTTCCCCGCCACTTGGGTGGAGGAGCGCCTGGCCGTGATCCGGATGGTCTGCACGGACCGCCAGCCGTGCCTACTGCGGTCGATCTGGCAGGGGTTGCAGCATTACGCGTGGATCACGCCGCTCGACGCGGTCCCCGGCAACGGGTCGCCCAGCGTGCTGGTCCACCTCCGACGATCGTCCGAGGCACTCGCAACCAATGCCCGCGTCATCGAGGCCCAGATCAACGAGCTCGGCCCCCTGGCCAAGCTCACCCCACGCGAGCTCGAAGTCCTCGCGCTGCTCGGCCAAAGCATGTCCATCAAAGAAATCGCGCAAACCCTCCATCGCGCCCCCAAAACCATCGAAAACCACCGCAACGCCCTGGGTGAGAAGCTCGGCCTGTCCGACCGCGTCGAACTCGCCGAGGTCGCCCGACGGGCCGGCCTCAAACTCGAAGACGCCCGCAAGCCGCGGTATTGACGTCACTTGAGGTCCAATCCAGAGTTTGAAACCGCGGATGAACGCAGATGGACACGAATGGAGAATGGAGAATGGAGCAGGGAGCATTTGGCCACGGAATCAGAGGAATGCGCGGACGTAGAGCTGCATTCTGAATCGTCTCGCTCCCCTATCTCTCTTTCTTTATTCAGTAACTTCCTCCGATTCCATGGCCAAATGCACGTCTCCCCATCCGTGTTCATCCGCGTCCATCCGTGGTTCCATTTTGCTCCCCGCTTGCAACCCGCCCGCGTCGCCTGTAACTTACTTGGCTCGACTCACCGTGGTGGACTCGAACACTATCCGCACCCCTTTTGATAAGCCGGCCAGCCGGCGGAAGCGAAGCAGACATGTACGCAGTCATCGAAGACAGCGGCACCCAGATCAAGGTCTCCGAAGGCGACGTTATCAAGGTCGCCGTCCGCGACCTCGCCGACGACCAGATCAACCTGACGTTTGACCGTATTTTGCTGGTCGGTGGCAACGGCTCGACCAAGGTCGGCTCGCCGCTGGTCGATGGTGCCACCGTGACCGCCGACATCATGGAAGAAGGCCGAAACGACAAGATCGACATCTGGAAGTTCCGCCGACGCAAGAACTACGTCCGCCACAAGGGCCACCGCCAGGACTACATCAAGGTCAAAGTCACCGCCATCCACGCGTGATGAACCCGCTGGGTCGGCTTCGCCGATCCACACACGACCCATACCTTCCCCACAACCCCGGCAACTGTCGGGGTTGTTTGTTTGATCGCAACGCGTCGCCTGTGAGCATCGGGCACCCCATCCTGGAGCCGTGACCTGACAGGTCGCGGTCTGTGAATCGTTCGATCCGCAGCGCCGCCCCCGTGTTTTGAATCACACACCGTGTGCAGCACGCACACGCCGACACACACCATTCGACACGCATCAAGCGCGGAAACCCGCGCCGCCCGCGTGGTCGTACACCGACCAGTGCAGCAGGGCGTTGCGTTCTGCGGTGAACATCGCTGACCTGGCCGGGCCCGCGATCCGCAGGTGGTCACGCAGCGTTTCATCTGTCATCACCCGGCCCAAGGCCGACACGAACGCGTCTTCGTCCGTCACATCCACGAGCAGCCCCGCGTCGCCCACGACCTCGGGCAACGACGCTTTGTCGCTGGCCAGCACCGGGATGCCGTGTGACATCGCCTCCAATGCCGGCAACCCGAAGCCCTCGTCCAGGCTCGGCAGCACCACCGCCCACGCGTGCGCGTACCACGACGCCAGCCCCGCCTCGCTCACGCTGCCTGTGAAGTGGACGCGCTCACGGATGCCCAGCCGTTCCGCTTCAGCCGACGCCTCGGGGAACCGCGCATCCAAAGGCCCGACAAACACCAGTGTCTCGTGACGCCCCGGGGTGTCCCGCACCCAGCGCGCAAACGCACGCACCAGCCCCGCCGTGTTTTTGTACGGCTCGAACCGCCCGACGCACAACACATAACGCCCGCCCATCCGTGGCTCCGTCGCCGAAGCGTCCGGACCCGCTGGCGCGCTCGCGGGCTCGACGGCGTTGTAGATCACACGCACCTTGGCGGGCGGCACGCGCAGCGTCTTCACGAGGTCACGCCCGCTGAAGTGGCTGACGGTGATGACCGCGTCGGCCGAGCTCGCCTGGGCCGTGACCCACGCCTGCCACAGCGGGAGCAGCCGGCGTTTGAGCGTAACCGAGCTGCCCGCGTGCCCGTGAAGCGGGATGAGGTCGTGGATCGTGACCACCCGGGCCGTGCCACCTGTCCCGAGCATCGGCGTGAAGGCGTCAGGCGTGTGCACGAGCGACGGGTTCAACTGGCGGATCACGCGACGCCAGCGCCACTGCTCGCGCGGGTCGCGTGGCGAGCCGGCCGTCACGACTAGATCGAGCGATGTGCTCCGCGCCACGTCTGCCGGCACGTCCCAGCCGGGCGGGACAAGCACGCGCATCCGCCGACCGATGGCCGCCGTGCCCCGCAGCAGGTGCAGCAGATACCGCTGCACCCCCGACACCGGCTCCGCGAGATACCGCGCATCGAGCAACACCATGCATCCGTTCTACCAAACCTGCAGGTTTTGAGAATGTCAGAGCAACACGCCGTATCCAATCATGAGCGCCTTTGCCTTTGAGAGTGAGTGGGGCTTTAAAGCACGGTCCACCCCCACCGGGGCAAGCCGTCAGATTGCACAACAGACCCGCATGTGTCACGTTCACGCAAACTTATCCAGCGAGACATCCAACGTCGCACCGCCTGCGTATCGGTGGATGCGGTGTCGCATCACGGCGTGCGCAAATTTTGTCTCCGCCGGGAATAAAAATCCCGCGTGCCGAGTTGTACGAGGCGTTGAGCACTTTCGGCCGACAGCTGGGGACATGTGGGGGCGGGGCAGAGGGTACATTGATGGCGGCTGTCGAAGCCGGAAAGGGTTTTCATGACAACACTTGCACTCCCGATCGCTCCGAGCGAGTCGTTCGATCGGCGGTTCCACGAGCCGTTGCGGTCCGCTGGCCGGATCACGACGCTGCAGATCAACATCGGGCTCCAGTGCAACCTCGCGTGTCGGCATTGTCATGTGGATAGCTCGCCGCAGCGCCGCAGCGACGAAGAGAACATGCAGGCCGACGTGGCTGAGCAGCTCATCGCGTGGGTCGCAGAGCACCCGGGGATCGGGCTGATCGACATCACAGGCGGGAGCCCGGAGATGAACCCGTTGTTTCGCCGGCTGGTCACGAGCTTCCGGGCCATGGGTCGGCGGGTCATGGACCGCTGCAACCCCACGATCATCGAACACGTGGACAAACGCACCGGGGCAAACTTTGAATGGGTGCCCGCGTTTTTGGCGGACCATCAGGTCGAAGTGACGGCCTCGCTGCCCTGTTACCTCGAAGACAACGTGGACAAGCAGCGTGGCAAGGGCGCGTACAACGCCAGCGTCGAAGGCCTGCTCAAGCTCAATGCCGTGGGCTACGGGACCGACCCGGCCCTGGTCCTGAACCTGGTGTTCAACCCCGGTGGGGCGTCGCTCCCGCCGCCCGAGACCTCGCTCGAGGCCGACTACAAACGGGAGCTGCAGGAACGCTTCGGGCTGGTGTTCAACCACCTGTTCACGATCACAAACATGCCGATCGCCCGGTTCCGCAGGGATCTGGAGCAGGCGGGCAAGCTCAAGGACTACCTGGACAAGCTGGTCGCCGCGTACAACCCCGCGACCATCGAGGGCCTGATGTGTCGGCATCAGGTGCACGTGAACCACAAGGGCGAGGTCCACGACTGCGACTTCAACTACGGGGTGTCGCTGCCCGTCCCCGGCAGCGAGGGCCGAAAGCTCTGGGAGATGTCGATGAGCGAACTCGAACACCGCGTCATCGGCACCGCCGACCACTGCTACGGCTGCACCGCCGGTGCCGGCTCCAGCTGCGGCGGAGCACTGGTCTGACTGGACAGATTGAAGGTTGACGGTCGAACGTCGAAGGTCAGAAAAATAGAAGAGAGGAATGTCTCGACCCTCGGCCCCTTCCCCCATGAGGGCCTATCTTCCCCGCATGGTTCCCATGGTGTATCACGCGGATTACGTGACTCCGCTGCCGGCGGGGCATCGGTTCCCGATGGAGAAGTTTGGGTTTCTGGCCCAGGTGGTGACGGCAGAGGGGCTGGCCCCCGGCGGGCTTGTCCAGCCGGTGAAGCCGGACTTGGCGGTGATCAAGCGGGTCCATGCGCCGGGGTATGTGGATGCGTTTGTGAACGGGACACTTGGGCACGAGGCGCAGCGGAGGATCGGGTTGCCGTGGTCGCCGGGGCTGGTGCACCGCAGCGTGGTCGCGGTGGGGGGGACGCTGCTCACGGTCGAGCTGGCGCTGCGTGATGGGCTGGCCTGCAACCTCGCGGGGGGCACGCACCACGCACACGCGGGCTTCGGCTCGGGGTTCTGCATCTTCAACGACATGGCGATCGCCACCCGGCACGCGCTGGACGCGGGGTGGGTCGATCAGGTGCTCATCGTGGACCTGGACGTGCACCAAGGCGACGGCACGGCAACGATCTTCGAGAACGACCCACGGGTGTTCACCTTCTCCATGCACTGCGGCAAGAACTTCCCGGCCCGCAAGGCCCAGAGCGACCTGGACGTCGAGCTCCCCGAAGGCATGCAAGACGCGGAGTACCTCGAGTTGCTGATGCAAGGGGAAGACGGGGCGTTTGCGGGGGGGCTGGCGGGCCTCTTGGAACGCGTGGAGCCGGACTTGGTGATTTTTGATGCGGGCGTGGATGTGCACGCAGCAGACAAGCTCGGGAAGCTGCGGATGAGCGACGCGGGGCTGCTGGAGCGAGACCGTTTCGTGATCGAGTGCAGCCGATCCATGGGCGTGCCGGTGGCGTGTGTGATCGGCGGTGGCTATGCGGACGACCGCCGGTTGCTGGCACATCGTCACGCGACGGTGCACCGGGCGGCGGTTTTAGCCACAGATGGACACAGATGAACGCAGATGCAGAAAGAAGAGGTTGGCCACGGAATGAGAGGAAGGTCACGGAAAAGAGGAGATTGATGAAACTCAAATATTCTGAATGCAGACTGAATCAATGAGTTTCTCCCTCCGTTGCCAAATGCATGTCTCCCATCCGTGTCCATCTGTGTTCATCTGTGGCAAACTTCTTCTCCCTCGGCCTCTCGGCCCCTTGGCCCCTTTCCTTCCCGCAGGTATGTTGGCGACGCTGATCACAACAGGAGGTCTCCGCGATGCAAAGACGTATCAGGAACATGATGGGGTGGGGCTCGGTGTGTTTGGCCGTCTGGCCAGCGTGCGGGCTGACCATGCGGATTGATTACACGTACGACACGACCAACTTTTTCGGGGTCGGTTCGCAGGCGCGGGCCACGATGGAGGCGGCGGCGGGGTTCTACAGCGATGTACTCATGGACACGCTGGCGGGCATCACGCCAAGCGGGGGGAACACGTGGACGCAGACGTTCACTCGGCCGGATACGGGGGCGAGCACGAGCGTGGTGAACCCGACGATCCTGCCCGATGAGTTTGTGGTGTTTGTCGGTGCACGCGAGCTGGGCGGGTCGACGTTGGGGTTGGCCGGGCCGGGTGCGTTTAGCGTGTCGGGGAGTTCGGGTTGGGTGAACACGGTGGTGCACCGGGGGGAGGGGGTGACCACGGGGGCGGGCGCGACGGATTTTGCACGCTGGGGCGGTCAGTCGGCGTTTGATATCACCACCAACTGGCACCGGGGGCTGACGACGCTGCCGACGGGCAGCCAGTCGGACCTGCTGTCGGTGGCGTTGCACGAGCTGGGGCACGTGCTGGGCGTGGGGCTGGCGGACAGCTGGGACAACCTGATCGCCGGCACGTCCTTCAACGGGCCCAAGAGCGTCGCGGCCAACGGCGGGGTGGCCCCGCAGGTCACGGCCGACTTTGGCCACTGGGCCAACGGCACGCAGTCGTGCCTCTGCTGCACGAATGTCATGCAGGAAACGGCCATGGACCCGTCGATCTTCATCGGGACACGCAAGCTCATGACCAAGCTCGACCTGGCGGGCCTGGACGACTTGGGCTGGGAAGTCGCATCGCCGGGCGACTTCAATCAGAACGGCTCATTGGACGCAGCTGATATCGACCTGCTCGCCACCCAGCGGGCCGCGTCGGGGTATCGACTGGCGTACGACTTGAACCACGACCGGGTGCTGGACGCGGCGGACCTGTCGGTCTGGCTGACCGAGGCAGGCACGACGCTGGGTGATGTGGATCTGGACGGCGACGTCGATGTCTTCGACGCCAACGCCTTGCGGTTGAACTTCACAGGCCGACAGACGGGCGGCGGCGTGCGGTCGTGGTCGCTGGGCAACTTCGATGGGGACGGCGACACGGACTTTGCCGACGCGATGACGCTGCGGACGGCGTTTGCGTTCAGCGAGCCGGAGCTCGCGGGGATCGGTCTTTCGAGCGAAGCACTGGGTACGCTCGACATCGACGGCTGGTTTGACGCGGTCGAGTCCGCGGTGGCGTGGCACGCGAGCGTCCCGGAGCCGGCGGGGCTGATGGTGGTGGGCGTCGGGCTGGGCCTGATCGCTGGCTCAAGGCGGGGGGCTCGGGGCAATGCGTGAGAATCCTGCGCAGGCGGGGGGTGACAAGGTGGTGGTGACAGCAGTAATTTCACGCACGGATCGGATTGAGTATCAGCGGTCGCTTTGGAATCTGGCCGTGCGGCGCGGCGTGGTGGTGCTGTGGGCGGTGGCTGCGAGCTTGTCGCTGGTGTGCATGGCGTTTCTGGATGGGCGGATCGCAGAGGCGGCGGATGCGCTGCCGGGCGGGGTGTATCGCGTGGCGCAGACGAAGTCGGACTGGTTGACGCTGGGGTATGTCTGGCCGGTGATCGTGCTGTCGGCATTGATCTGCGTGTGGGGTGGGCTGCGGGACGCGGCGCGGTGGTTGATGTTTGCGATCCTCGCGTCGCTCTTGAGCGGGGCGGTGGTGAACGTGATCAAGTTCGTGGTGGGCCGACAACGGCCGTTTGTGCGCCCGCACGAGCCGCTTCAGTTCGAGGTGTTCAGCACGGCGTATAAGTTCAACAGCTTCCCCTCGGGGCACAGCTCGGACGCGGCGGTGTGGGCGACGGTCATCGCGCTGACGTGCCCGCGGCTGCGAGGTGTGGCGCTCGTGCTGGCGATGGTGTTTGCGTCAACGCGCGTCGTGATCGATGCGCACTGGCTGAGCGACGTGCTCATGGGGTTGACGGTGGGGATGGTCACGACACTGGTGCTGCACGCGGCGCTCATCCGCAAACAGGTCGAGCCGTTGCGGACGTCCAAGCGTCTGAGCCGCAGATGAACGCTGATGGACACGGATGGAAGAAGGGCAAGAATGAGCCGCAGCCCTTGGGCCGTGCGTGTCGTCACGCGACGCCCAGCGATGCGTGGATGCGTTTGGCGATCCGCTGGCCCTCGGCGATGGCGTGGACGACCAGGGATGAACCCATCCGCAGGTCGCCGGAGATGTACAGCTTAGGGCTTGGGTTCTCTAGTGTTGCTTGCGCATCGCTGAGCGACAGCTGCTCAAACAGCCCCGGCGAGTCGTGTGATGTGAAGCCGATCGCGAGGATCACCATGTCAGCCACGATGCTCGTCTCGTGTTCGGGGTGATCTGTGGGCAGGTCGAGCTGCCGGATGCGGACCGCGCCAACCCGTGAGGGCTCATCCGAAAAACGCTTGGGCGCCGCCTCGAACGCAAGCGGTTGAATCGAAAACGCGCGCGGGTCCCGGCCGTCACGCGCCAAGCCCTCGGCATGCGCGTAGTCGAGCGTGTACCCGCCCGTCGGCCCCGGCCAGGGGTGGCGGTGGTCCCGGCCGGCCGGCGGTTGATCGCGTCGCGTGAGGTTGATGACGGATGCTACGCCTTGGCGCAGCGCGGTGGCGATGCAGTCGGCCCCGGTGTCGCCGCCGCCGATGATGACGACACGCCGATGCCGGGCGTCCATCTCTGACGGCAGCGCCGCGCCGCGCTGCCAGTGCCGGTTGGCGGCGGTGAGATAGGGCATGGCCTGGGTGATGCCCGCGAGCGACCGGCCGGGGATGCGCAGGTCGCGCGGCCCGAGCGACCCGGTGGCCAGCACCAGCGCATCGTGGTCTGCTAGGACTTGCCGGGCGTCGCGTGATTGCCCGACGTGTTCATTCACAAGAAAGCGGATGCCCGTCTGCTCGAGCAACGCGATGCGTCGCGCGACGACGGCCTTGTCGAGCTTCATGCTGGGGATGCCGTCGTAGAGCAGCCCGCCGGGCGTGTCGGCCCGCTCGTATACGCTGACCCAATGGCCCGCCGCGTTGAGGTCATCCGCAGCGGCGAGGCCCGCGGGCCCCGAGCCGACGATGGCGACGTGTCGGCCGGTGCGTGTGGCTGGCACGCGCGGCGTGACCCAGCCGTGGTCGAACGCGGCGTCGATGATCGCGCGCTCGATCGACTTGATCGCCACGGGCCTGTCGTGGATGCCAACGATGCAGGCGTCCTGACAGGGCGCAGGGCAGACGCGGGCGGTGAACTCCGGGAAATTGTTGGTGAGCGCGAGGCGGTCGTAGGCCTCGCGCCACCGGCCGCGTTCGACGAGTTCGTTCCACTCGGGGATGCGGTTGCTGATCGGGCAGCCAGCGGGCGAGCCGGTGTTGTCTCGGTAGCCGCCTTGGGGCATGCAGAACGCCGCGCCACAGCTCATGCACCGCGTCGCCTCGCGCTGTGCTGCGCCGGGGTCGGGCCGTTCGTACACTTCGTAGAGGTCGTTTAAGCGCAACGTCGCGTCGCGCGTCCGCAGCGGCGATGCGTGCTCGGCCGGCCGGGGCGGTGGAGGCGCGGATTGAAGGGTGACAGGCATGAGCTCGCTTGCGAGGTGGGAACCCTGAAACACAACACACATCGTGAAAGGTCAATACACGTCGCGCTGGTAACGGTGCGACTGCTTGAGCCGGTCGACGTATGCGCCGGCCTGCTCGGCGCTCAGCCGGCCGTGCTCTGCAACGACCGCGTGCAGCGCCGCATCCACATCGCGGGCCATCCGCGACGCGTCGCCGCAGACGTAGACCGCCGCGCCGGCTTCGAGCCAGTCCCACAACCGTTTGCCCTCGCGGGCCATCAGGTGCTGCACGTACACCTTCTCCGGCTGGTCGCGGGACCACGCCGCCTCGAACCGCTCCAGCACGCCGGTCGACAGCCACTGCTCGATCTGGTCCCGATACAAAAAGTCCTCGGCCGCGTGCTGATCGCCGAAGAACAGCCAGTTGCGCGTCGGCACGCCGCGCGCCTCACGCTCTTCAAGAAACGCGCGGAACGGAGCGACGCCCGTGCCCGGCCCGATCATGACCAGCGGCACGTCTTCACCCGGCAGATGGAAGTGCGCCGACTTCTGCACGTACACGCCGACCTTCACGCCGCACCGGCAATGGTCCGCCAGGTAGGTCGAGGCGACGCCCTTGCGCGGCCGGCCGTATGCGTCGTATCGAACTGCGGCGACCGTCAGGTGCACCTCGCCCGGGTGCGCACGCGGGCTGGACGAGATCGAATACAACCTGGGCTGCAACGGCCGCATCGCGTCCACAAGCTCCTGGGCCGACGGTCGAAGCCCGAACCGCTCGATGACATCGAGCAGGTGCATACCCTGCGTGTCGGCGTCCGCTGGTACGTGGAGAGTTTCGAGCGCCTTGGCCGTGAGCGTGCACAGGTCCAGCCCGCCGACCATCGCGGCGCGCAGTCGGACGTGCCCCGTTTTAAGCGTCACCACCTCGCGCCCCGACAGGCCCGAGGCGCGCAGCAACGCATCAATCAACCCCTCACAGTTCACCGGCCAAAGGCCCAGCGCATCGCCCACGTCGTAGCTCAGGCCCGAGCCGGCCAGCGACAGCTCGATGTGGTTCACCTCTTTTGCTGAAGTTGGAGCGCTGAGACGCTGAACATCCAGCACCGTGGCGGCGAAGGGGTTGTTCTTGTCGTATCGCTCCACCGGTTCGGACGTGTCGTGCGCGGCCGGCGCGGGCGCGCCGTGCGCACCGGCCCAAGGCCCTTCGCTCAAAGCGCGCTTCTTCCATGCAGCGTAGTCGTCCTCGTGATCGACATCGCAGAAGGCCGGCTGCGCGATGCGCATGGCACCAAGCGCTTCAAGACGCGCATCAAGGTCGCGTGCGGCTTTGTTGAAGTGTGTGTAGCTCGAATCGCCCATGCCGCAGACGCTGTAGGCAAGGCCGGTGAGGCGCGGCGCGTCGGCGGCCATGATGCGACTGAAGAACTTTGCCGCGTTGTCCGGCGGGTCGCCCTCGCCGAAGGTGCTGCACACGATGAGCAGCCGTTCGCACGCCGACAGCTCGGCAAGGCCCACGTCGTTAAGCTCGCGCACGCTCGGCGCGAGGCCTATCGCAACGGCTTGTTTTCTCAGGTCTTTGGAGAGCGCTTCGCTGGCCCCCGACTGTGAGCCGTAGAGGATGGTGAGCGGCGCGGCGGAGGTCTGGCGCGCGTTGTTGCTCGCGGGCGGCGTTTGTTGTTGTGCCGCCGCGCGGGCCAGCACGCTCAGGCCGGTGAGCAGGCCGTTGAGCCAGTGCCGCTGGCTGTCGTTGAACGGCGCATCGTCGGGGACGACCGGCGCGACGCTGCTGGTGTCGGATAGCGCGTGTTTGAGGTATTGGCGCTCGAAGCCGTTCTTGGGTGTGGGTGTGAGCGTGCTGTTCATTGTGCGAGTTAGTAGTTGGCGCAGGCGGGCTGGCACATGTCTTTGAGTTGTTCGACGCTGTGGCGTCGGGTGAAGGCGACGAAGCGTTCCTGCGGCTGGCGCTTGTCGAGGTAGGCCGAGATAATGTGTTCGACGACGCTGGGGAGTTCATCGACAGCGACGGGGCCCGCGAGGTGTCGGGCGATGCCTTGTTCCTCATCGCTGCCCCCGCCGAGGTAGACCTGATACGCCTCGCGTCCATCGGCGGTGCTCGCGCCCAGGAGGCCGATGTCGCCGATGTAGTGCTGCGCGCAGGAGTGTGCGCAGCCGGTGAAGTGCAGATTGATGGGCGTTTCGAGTGTGAAGCGTTGTTCGAGGTGCGCGACGATCCGCGCGGCGTGCGACTTGGTGTGCGTCGCGGCGAACTTGCAGCCGAACTTCCCGGTGCAGGCGACGGCCCCCGCGGCGAACGTCGAGCACTCGACCGCGAGGCCGACGTCTTGCAACTCGCGCACGACCGCCTCGACGTCCTGCACCGCGACCCAGGGGATCATGAGGTTCTGCCAGACCGTGAGTCGCACGTCGTTTCGGCCGAAGGTCTGCGCGAGCTTGCCGATGCGTCGCATCTGTTCGGGCTTGAGCTTGCCCTGCGGCACGTGGACGCCGACGGATCGGTACCCGCCCTGCGCCTGTGGCTGGATGCCGATGTGTCCGAGGCGGTCGATGGCGGGGCGCGGGCTGCATCGCACGTCGTTGGCGGGGTGGAAGCGTGCGCCGGGGCGGAGGGTGTCCAGGTGGGCTTGTGCCTCTTGGATGTACCAGTCGAGGCCGTGCTGATCGAGGAGGTATTTGAGGCGGGCCTTCTTGCGGTTGGTACGGTCGCCGTGCTCGATGAAGACCTTGAGCATGGCGACGCAGGCGTCGACGGTGTCCTTGGGCTGGAGCAGGTAGCCGCTGTCGCGCGCGAAGTCCAGGTGCCCCGTGATGCCGCCCAGCAGCACCCGGCAGTAGACGCCCGGACCCGGCAGGCCCGAGCCGCCCGCGTCGGTGACGTGCGTGGCGAGCAGCGCGATGTCGTTGGTGTCGCTAACACACGACAGCCGGCCGGCGTTGTCGAAGCTGATGTTGAACTTGCGCGGGATGCCGTGCAAGTCCCGGCCGTTCAAGATGTGGTGGTGCAGCGCGACGGCGTGCGGCGAAAGGTCGATCAGCTCGTCGGCATCAAAGCCCGCCGACGGTGAGCAGGTGATGTTCCGCACGCTGTCGGCCCCGCTGCCTTTGCTGGTCAGGCCCAGGTTGCTCAAGGCGTGCAACACGTCGATGAGGTGCTGCGGCTGGATCTGTCGGACCTGAAGGTTGCCGCGCGTGGTGATGTGGGCGTACCCGCCGCACATCGCCTCGGCCAGGTTGCCCAGGCCCGCGAGCTGGTCACCGCGCAGCTTGCACGCGGGGATGCGCAGCCGGCACATGTAGCCCGCTTGAGCGGGCGCGACGTTGAACATCCCGTGGTGCTTGAACATGAACAGGTCCGTGCCCTCGGGCATCCGCGCCTCTTCTGCGTGCTGGCGCATGCTGGGCCACAGGTCGAAGGGGTGGGTCTGGTGCTTGGCGCGTTCTTCTTTGCAGAGGTCTTCGAGCGGCGTGCCGAACACCGTGAGCGGTTGCGTCTGGCTCGCTGGCGCATCGGCTGAAGGAGCCGCGACGAACAGCGCCTGCAAATCCAGATTGGCCAGCAGTTCCGCGAGGTACTGCTGCTGCTCGGGGGTGAAGGCGTCGAAGTGGGTCAGCGGTTCGCCGCACATCGGTCGGGCTCTCCAAGTGTGGTGAGGAGGAAGGCAACGGCAGGAGCAACCACCAAGGCAACGACAACGGCGTCCGTGCGATCGATGGATCGCATGGACGCCGTTGTCCCAACCCGTTGCCGCAACGGGGTCGCTGGTGATTGCACGTCCGGCCCGTGCACCCGCATGCGCGCGAGACGGCCAGACTTCAAGAGTCAAGACGGCAATCTCAATGCCATTCCAAGTCCACCACGACCAGCCCGTGCTGAGGGCGTCTGCAACCCTCCGCCGCGCGCAGTTATTATGCATGCGTCCGCCGTCTCGACCGCCCACGCCTCATTCTTAAGCGCGCCACCGCGACGAATCACCGCTGTCGACGCACGTCCATGGGTGGCACAGAGATTGCATAAGCTGCAGGAGAATCAGTGCGGTTCCAGCGGAACGCAAGTTCCCGCTCACCTGCCCGTGCGGATGCAACAACACACCCTTTGGACAATGACGTCCGTTCTACGCCTCGCGGCGTTGTCGGGCGTTTTTTATTGCCGGGCTCCGCAGGGGCGTGGGTTCCCCGCAGTCGGCTTGCAGCTTTAAAGTGCCCTCAAGAAGAAAGACCCCGGCATGATCCATCGTTCACCGTCCGTCCACGCCCGCCTCCGAACCGCGCTATCGGTGCTGTCGCTGGCAGCCGCGACCATCGCCAGCCAGGCCGTCGCTCAAGATGAGCCGCCCGTCGTGGTCCCTGCGCTCGATGGCGGGGCCACGCAGCGCCTCGACCCTGAAGAAGAGTGCGCTCAAGCTGGGCATCATCAAGCTGACCGACTGCGCCCCGATCGTCATCGCCAAGGAGAAGGGCTTCTTCGATGATGAGGGCCTGTCGGTCGAAGTCATCCCGCAGTCGAACTGGAAGGCGCTGCTTGACAACGTCATCTCCGGCGAGCTGGACGGGGCCCACATGCTCTCGGGCCAGCCCATCGCCGCGACGATCGGCTTTGGCACCAAGGCGGCGATCGTCACGGCCTTCACGATGGACCTCAACGGCAACGCCGTCACCGTCTCCAACGCCGTCTGGGCCGCCATGCAGGACGCCGACCCGTCCCTCGCCTCGCCCACGCCGCCGCACCCCATCACCGCCGACGCGCTCAAGCCATTGGTCGAGGAGATGAACCTCAAGGGCGAGCGCATGCAGATGCGCATGGTGTTCCCCGTCTCGACCCACAACTACGAGCTGCGCTACTGGCTCGCCGCCGCCGGCATTCACCCAGGCATGTACACCGCGACCGACACCGAGGGCAAGACGGACGCACAGGTCGAGATCGGCGTGACGCCCCCGCCGCAGATGCCCGCGACGCTGGAAGCCGGCAGCATCCAGGGCTACTGCGTCGGCGAGCCGTGGAACCAGCAGGCCGTCGCCAAGGGCATCGGCGTGCCCGTCGTGACCAACTACGACATCTGGAAGAACAACCCCGAGAAGGTCTTCGGCGTGACCAAGCAGTGGGCCGAGGCCAACCCCCAGACCATGCTCGCCGTCACCAAGGCCCTCATCCGCGCCGGCCGGTGGCTCGACCAGACCGACGACGCCGGCAACATGATGAACCGCGAACAAGCCGCACGCATCCTCAGCGACGCCAAGTACGTCGGGGCCGACTACGACGTCATCAAGAACAGCATGACCGGCTACTTCTTCTTCCAAAAGTCCGACCGCCGGTCCATGCCCGACTTCAACGTCTTCTACAAGTACCACTGCAACTACCCCTGGTACAGCGACGGCATCTGGTTCCTCACGCAGATGCGCCGCTGGGGCCAGATCACCGAAGAAAAGCCCGCCCAGTGGTACCACGACACCGCCAAGCAGGTCTACCTC
>DAIOEG010000006.1:0-20003 GCA_036746415.1 Phycisphaera sp.
ATAACGCGATGATCGAGATCACCACGAGCAGCTCGATCAGCGTGAACGCCGAGACCGATACCGCGACCAATGCTTTATGAGATTGAGTTCTCATTTCAACCGAATGATATCGCCGTCTCACAGGCGGTCAAGAGACGGTGGTGATTTCCCGCAGTCGGGGCATCGACCGTACAGCACAATCTCGTGGTCCTCCAGCGAGAACCCCTCGGGCAGCAGCCGTTTGAGGTCGCCCGGGCAACCCTCCAGATCGAACACCCTGTCGCACGATCGGCAACTGAAGTGGTGGTGGTGATGCAGCCCGGCCTTTTCGTACCGCGTCGGGCCGTTGGGCAGCTCCACCGGCTTCAGCCAGCCCTCCTCCGCGCCGGCCGACAACGCCCGGTACACCGTTGCGATCCCGAGCCCCGGCACCTTCTTTTGCGCGCGGACCAAGACCTCTTGCGGCGACAACGGCCGGCCGGCCTTCTCGATCGCCGTGCGGATCGCCTCACGCTGTTCAGTCCGGCGGGCCATGTCGGCATCTTAATGAGTCGTGAGTGGTGGAGAAGTGAGTCGTCAGTCGTGAGTGAAGGCAGCCCCACCATGCCTCCCGACTCACGAAGCCCGACTCACGACTCACCTTCCCCCCCAGCTCACCACGTGTAACGCACCGTGTAACGCACGGTCGTCTCGCCGCCCGCGGGCACCTCGACCTCGAAGTGGGCCGTCCGGCTGTCGACCTTCTCGAACTCGCCGCTCTTCTCGATCAGCTCCCAGTTCACCCACCGATACATCACCTCACGCACCAGCACCTTCTGTGCCGTGTCCTTGGCGTTCTTCAACTTCACCTCGACCGTCTCTTCCATCCAATCGGCGTCGTAGTCGGCTTTGAAATCAGTCTGCGTCCGCGTGCCCGTCACATCGAAGCTCTGCCCGATCTTCACCATGACCTCGTTGCCCTTGGGCGTGTGGTCGATCAGGTCTTCGCCGACGAACTCGACCGCGCCGTCGGCGTTGTCCTGCTTGTACACGCGGAGCTTGCCCTTGGGCAGCGGGACGCCGAGCTGGTTGGCCTCGTTATTGTCGAAGCGCACATACACGTCGACCTTGGGGTTACTGCCGTCGCGCACGTCGCGGTCGCGCATCGGCTCCTGCACGAAGCGCCACGACTCCGACTCGGGCAGGCCGAAGTACACGAGCACCTTCTCAACGCCAACACCCCGCTTGCTGGGGAAGAGCGCGAGCTGCTGCGTGCTGTTGGAGTCGATCGTCGCGGGCCGGGGCAGCGTGTAGAGGTGGTACTCGAAGAACGCTTTCTGCTCGAAGCCGGCGGCGTTGGCTTCCATTGCCATATTTCTACTTCTCAACGAAATGGCTTCGTCATACATGTGCCGTGGCATAACCCGCTGCACATCCCCCGCGATCAGCTTGAGCTGCGCTTCCGGATAGCTCGCGCCGCTGAGGTTCAAAATGGTGACCCACGCCGACAAATCTGCGGTCTTCTCATCGTCGCTGAGCACGAGGCCGTAGTCCGCGCGCCACGTGATGCCGTTGGTCTGATACGTCGTGCGCACCTGCCGCTGACCGGCGCTTGGCGCGGTGAGACGCCACTTGAGCGTCGGCCTCGTGACGAACCCCTCGGGCAGCGCGCCCAACTGCACGTCGCCGGCATCATGCACGACGCGCAGCCCCTCGGCCGTCTGAAGCACAAGCCGACCCTGATTGGCCGACAGCAGCGTCCCCGTCACCGCCTCGACCTTCCCGTCCCCGCGCGGCAGGTTCACCGTCACCGCCTGATCCACGTACGACTCCAGCAGCTTCGACGGGCTGACCAAGTCAAACGCAAATGCCTGGTCCAGCACACTTACCGGCTCGCCATCACTCAAGTCAGCCAGCGTCACCGTCGTCGGGTCGATGAACTCCGCCACGTCCGTCACCGACACCTCATTCAACCCCTGCTCCAGCGACAGCGTCCGTACATCCCGCACCACCCCGAAGCCCGGCACCTGCCACGCGAACATCGGGTTGTACCCCTGCCGCTGCTGCGCGATGAACTGCTGCGGGTCAAAGCCCGCCGGGTCGGCCGTGCTGTAGATCGTCAGCCCAAGCGCGGGCGTCTTCGCCTCCTCCATCGACCAAGCCGGGCCGCTCATCATCGTCGAAAGAAGCACCGCCGTTCCCATCGTCTGCTTGTTCATCAGCAATCACTCCATGCTGCGCCGGCAATGCCGACATGTAATAAGAACTCAACACAACACGCACCACTCAGACGACCGCCGAGCCACAAAAGTTCCCCCGCGCCTCTCGATTACGATCCCTCAAACCATGCCACACTGCGACCTGCACATGCACTCGACCGCGTCCGACGGGACCGACCACCCCGCTCACCTGCCGCAACTCGTGCAGCAGGCAGGCCTGCACGCCTTCGCGCTCACCGACCACGACACCACCGCAGGTATCGCCGACGCGCAGCACGCCGCAGACACACTCGGCATCCGCTTTGTCCCCGGCATCGAACTCTCCGCTGATCCCGACATCTTTCAGACCGGCCAGCCCATCGGCACGCTCCACATCCTGGGCTACAACATCGACCCGCAGAACAAATCGCTCCAGCAACTCTGCGACCGCCTCCGACAGGCCCGCAACGATCGAAACCCCGCCATCCTCGCCAAGCTCCAGACCCTTGGCGTGCGCATCCGATACGAAGACGTCCTCGCACAGGCCAACAACACCGCCGACCAGCGTCCCCGCAACGCCGTCGTCGGCAGGCCCCACATCGCACGCGCCCTCATCGACAAGGGCTACGTCAAGACCATGCACGAGGCCTTCCAGAAGTACCTGGGCTCGCAAGGCGCCGCGTACGTCCGCAAAGACCGGCTTAAAGCACGCGACGCCATCGCCGCCATCCACGCCGCCGGCGGCCTCGCCGTCCTCGCACACCCCGTGCAGCTCAAGCTCGACGAAGAGTCGCTCGAACACACACTCGCCGCCCTCGTCGAAGCAGGGCTCGACGGCATCGAAACGCACCACAGCGACCACGAGCCAAGCGACACCGAACGCTTCACGCACTTCGCCGAACGCTTCCACCTCCACACCACCGGCGGCAGCGACTACCACGGCTCCAACAAGTCCGTCGCCCTCGGCTCGCCCCGCGTCCCGCTCGACTGGTTCCACGCCATCACACAGCGCTGATCATTGCCCAGTCAACGCATCACTTGCGTTACCCTCTCACACATGCTCGCCGCCTGGCTGCACACCCTCGACCCCTTCGCCCTCCAGTTCCCACGCAGCTGGCCCCTCGCGGGCCTGCGCTGGTACGGCCTGTCATACCTCGCCGCCTTCGCGTGGTCCTACCTCGTCCTCCTACGCATCACACGCGTCGCGCCGACACCCCTGCAACCACAACGCATCAGCGACATGATCGTCTTCGTCGCCGTCGGCATCGTCGTCGGCGGACGCCTCGGCTACGTCCTGCTCTACGACCCTGCTCTGCTCACCCAACTCACCAGCAACGTCCCCTTCTGGGGCGTGCTCGCACTCAATCAAGGCGGCATGGCCTCGCACGGCGGCATGGTCGGCGGACTCGTCGGTTGCCACCTCTTCGCACGTAAACACAAGCTCCCCACGCTCCACCTCTTCGACCTCATGGCCTTCTGCGCCCCCGTCGGCATCGTCTTCGGACGACTCGCCAACTTCATCAACGGCGAGCTCTACGGCAGGCCGACAAACGCCGACTCCTTGCTTGCTGTCAAGTTCCCGCACGAACTGATCGACCTCGCCTACACGCAACCACTCCCGCCGCAAACCGCTGCCGCACTCATCGACGCAACGCGCGCCGCAGAGCTGCCCCTGCGACAACCGCCGTGGGAACAGGCCCACGCGCTGCTCGACGCCGTGCAGAGCAAGTCGCCGCTGGCGATCGCGGCCGTCGAGCCGTTGCTCACGCCCCGCCACCCCTCGCAGCTCTACGCCGCCGGGCTCGAGGGCGCGATGGTCATGGTCGTGCTGCTCATCGTCTGGACCAAAGCCCGCAAGCCCGGCACCGCCGCCGCCGTCTTCGGCATCGCCTACAGCGTCGGGCGCATCTTGAGCGAGCACTGGCGGCTCCCCGATGCACAGTTCATCACAAGCGACGGCACGCTCCCACTCATCACGCGCGGGCAGTGGCTCAGCGCCCTGCTCCTGCTCGCCGGCGTCGTCATGATCCTGCTCGTGCAACGACGCGACGCAGCGCCCCTGGGCGGCTGGCGCTGCCAGAAGTGCGCCTCTTGAAAGACACACGCACCATGCGCATCGGCATCGACTTCGACAACACCATCGCCTGCTACGACGGCCTGTTCCACGCACTCGCCCTCGAACAACAACTCATCCCCAAAAACCTGCCCACCGACAAGACGGCCGTCCGCGACTACCTGCGCTCCGTCAACAACGAAGACGCGTGGACCACGCTTCAAGGCGTCGGCTACGGCCCGGCCATCACCCGCGCATCGCCCTACGAAGGCGTCCAACAGTTCATCACCCAACACCTCGCCCTCGGCCACGACCTCTGCATCGTCAGCCACAAGACCCGCACGCCCTACCTCGGCGAGCCCCACGACCTCCACGACGCCGCACGCTCCTTCCTCGCGCACCACCAACTCTCGCCAGCGCTCATCGCTGCCAACCAGGTCTACTTCGAACTCACCAAGCAGCAAAAGATCAACCGCATCACCGAGCTCCGATGCGACGTGTTCATCGACGACCTGCCCGAGTTCCTCGGCGAGCCAACGTTCCCCGCAAGCACCCGCCGCATCCTCTTCGACCCCGCCAACCGCTTCACACACGAGACCCGCTTCGAACGCGTGACCCATTGGTCACAGGTGATGCTGCAGTAGAAGAGTTCTTCCACAGATGACGCCGATGAATCAATGAGAATCACATCCTTCCGATTCTGATCTGCGTCTTTTGCACAATCTGCGGTGACAAACTGCCCGCCTGCTTGATCACGCGATGCTCTATGCTCCGGCCATGATCGCAGGCAGCGCCCGCACCACCATCGAACACGCGCAGCGCCTCGCGTCTCACGCAGGCCTGGGCACCGTGCAGACCGTCACACAGCTCGCCGGCGGCGGGAACAACCGCGCCTACCGCGTCCTCACCGACACCGGCGACGCCCTGCTCAAGGCCTACTTCCAACACCCCGACGACCCGCGTGACCGCCTCGGCCGCGAATACACCTTCTCGCGCTTCGCATGGGACGCGGACATCCGATGCATCCCCGAGCCGCTCGCGCGCGACGACGAGCACAAGCTCGGCCTCTACCGCTTCATCGACGGCCGGATGCTCGACGCACACGAGGTCAACGCCACACACGTCCAGCAAGCCATCGCGTTTTTCAAGCAGCTCAACGCGAAACACTCGCTTGCCGAGGCGTTGCCCGCTGGCTCGGAGGCGTGCTTCAGCTCGCTCGAACACGTCGCGCTGGTGGACCAGCGCATACGCAAGCTGGATGCGATCGCAGAGCCCGACGCGGGCATGTTCATCGAGAACGAGCTCAAGCCCGCCTGGCACGCGATCCACATGCCCATCGGCAAGGACGCCGCCTCACGCCTGGCTGCGCCGCGCTGCCTCTCGCCCAGCGACTTTGGCTTCCATAACGCGATGCAGCCCGCCGTTGGCCCGCTCGTGTTCCACGACTTTGAGTACGCCGGCTGGGACGACCCCGCCAAGGTCGTCGGCGACTTCTTCCACCAGCCACGCCGACCCGCGCCGCGCGATTCGCTTGAGTCGTTCATCAGCGCGGTGTGCGAGACCTTGTCGCTCGGCGATGAAGAGCGCGAGCGCATTGTGATGCTTTTGCCGGTGTATCGCGTGAAGTGGGCCTGTATCATCCTCAGCCCGTTATTGCCCGCCGGCGCCGCGCGTCGGCGCTTCGCGGGCGTCGCGCCAAGCCCTGCATCGCTGGTCAACCAAGCGCGGGCGATGCTGAATCAAACCACTGCGGGATGCTAAACACGATGGCTCACGTTGACTTCATGTCAGTCGTTCACAAGGCGACCCAGCGCGACTACCTCGCAAGAGTGAACGACCCGGACTTCCCCAAGTGGAAGGCGGCCGAGCTCGCGACCCAGTTCGAGTTCGACTACTGGGACGGTGACCGGCGCATCTGCTACGGCGGGTACCGCTACATGCCCGGGCGGTGGCAGAAGGTCGCCGACGCCATGCGCGACCACTACCACCTCAAGCCCGGCGACAGGGTGCTCGACATCGGCTGCGGCAAGGGATTTCTCATGCACGACTTCACGCTCTCCGTGCCGGGCATCCACGTCACGGGCATCGACATCAGCAAGCACGCCCACAACACCGCCAAGGAAGAAGTGAAGCCCTTCATCCAACTCGGCAACGCCAACGAGCTGCCCTTCGAGGACAACAGCTTCGACTTTGTCTACTCGCTCAACACGCTGCACAACCTCAAGTGCCCCGACCTCGACCGCGCGCTGCGCGAGATGCAACGCGTCTCCAAGCAACACGCCTACCTCTGCGTCGAGAGCTTCCGCAACCAACGCGAAAAGATGAACCTGCTCTACTGGCAAGTCACCTGCGAACAGTTCATGTGGCCCGATGAGTGGCAGTGGTGGTTCGACCGGTGCGGCTACACGGGCGACCACTCGTTTATCTACTTTGAGTGACGCTTCAACCACATAATTTTGAACCATGAAGGCACGAAGGTCACGAAGGGAAGCATTACAACGCGGATGTTATCGATGACCTGAGACTCTCTGATGTCTGCAGATTTTTCTTTACTTCGTGACGGAGCGACTGATGCCAGCAAGACCGACGACGACGCGTGCAGCGATTTTGACAGAGTTGAACCAGCCGTTGGTGGTGGATACGGTGGGCCTGCCCGATGTGCTCGATGCGGGCCAGGTTTTGGTCGAGGTGCATCACAGCGGCGTGTGCGGGTCGCAGCTGGGCGAGGTCTCGGGGGTCAAGGGGCCCGACAAGTGGCTGCCGCACCTGCTCGGCCACGAGGGTGGCGCGGTCGTGCTGGAGACCGGCCCGGGCGTTCGGCACATCCAAGTCGGCCAGCGCGTCGTCATGCACTGGCGCAAGGGTCTGGGCATCGACGCATCACCCGCCACCTACACGTGGGCAGGTAGCACGCTGCCCAACAACCGTTGCAACTCCGGGCAGGTCACGACGTTTCAGCGTCACGCGGTCGTCAGCGAGAACCGTCTGACGCCCGTTCCCGAAGACCTGCCCTTGGACCTCGCGGCGCTCTTTGGCTGTCCGGTGACTACGGGGCTTGGCGTTGCGATCAACGATGCGCAGCTGAAGCCCGGCCAATCGATCGTCGTCTGGGGCGCGGGTGGCGTCGGGCTCAACATCGTGCAGGGCGCGGCGCTCTTGAGCGCGTGCCCGATCATCGCGATCGACCTGCACGACAGCCGGCTCGCATTGGCGCAGCGCTTCGGTGCGACGCACACGATCAACGGCCAGGGCAAGTCGCTGGATGAAGTCGCGCAGCTTGTCGAGCGGGCGCTCGGCGGCAAGGCCGACGTGGCCGTTGACAACACGGGCTCGCCCGCCGTCATCCGCCGCTGCTACGACCTCACGTCTGCGAGAGGCCGAACGGTGCTGGTAGGCGTGCCCAAGGCCGGCGAGGAGACGACGCTGTACACGCTGCCGTTGCACTTTGACAAGGTGCTCACAGGCAGCCACGGCGGCGACGCCGACCCCCCCGCCGATCTGCCCCGCTACCTCAAGCTCTGGCGCACCGGCAAGCTCGACCTGTCGTCGCTGGTCACGCACCGCTACACGCTTGAACAGATCAACGAGGCGATGGCCGACCTGCGGTCGGGCAAGGTAACCGGGCGTTGCATGATCGACATGATTCATTGAAGCGCCAAGACGCCAAGAGGGCCAAGGCCCGCCAAGAAGACGTCTCAAAAACTTCCTTATCATCCCTCTCCCAACTCTCCACTTGGCGGCCCTTGGCCTACTTGGCGTCTTGGCGATTCAATTTTTTACACACACCAAGGGTTCACCATGCAGACCGTTCTCGTGCTTGGCAGCAACAGTTTCAGCGGACAGGACTTTGTCGATCTGCTCCTGGCGGAGCGCGACTACCGCGTCGTCGGCGTCAGCCGATCGCCTGAAAAGAGCGACGTGTTCCTCTCGTACCGCAAGCGTCCCGCAGCGCTGCTCAACGAGCGCTACCGCTTCCACCAGCTCGACCTCAACGACGACCACGCCGCGATGTTTCGACTCATGGATGACGTGAAGCCGGCGTACGTCGTCAACTTCGCCGCGCAGAGCGAGGTTGCGCCGTCCTGGCAACACCCCGATCAGTGGGCGATGACCAACGTCGTTGCCATCGCGCGCCTCGGAAACTACCTGCGACAACAACCCTGGCTGAAGCGTTACGTGCACATCTCCAGCCCCGAGGCCTACGGCACGTGCGAGGGCACTGTCAAAGAAGGCCACCCAGACAACCCGTCCACCCCCTACGCCGCGAGCAAATCAGCAGGCGACCAGTTCCTCTCCACCTATGTCAAGCAGTACGGCTTCCCCTGCGTCACCATCCGCGCCACCAACGTCTACGGTGCGCATCAGCAGCTCTTCAAGATCATCCCGCGCTCGGCGATCTATCTGAAAATGCAAAAGAAGATCGAGCTGCACGGCGGTGGTATGGCCGTCAAGAGCTACATCCACATCCGCGACGTCTCACACGGCGAGCTGTGCGCGATGGAGCAAGGCACGCCCGGCGAGATGTACCACTTGTCGCCGACGCAGGGCGTTGCGGTGCGCGACGTGGTGCGACTGATCTGTGACGCCGCCGGCATGTCGTTCGACCAAGCAACGCTCACCGTTGACGAGCGGCCCGGCCAGGACAAGGCGTACGTCATCGACTCGAGCAAGGCCCGCGCCCAGTTCGGCTGGTCGCCGAAGGTCTCACTGCGTGACGGGCTGGCCGAGGTCTTCGGGTGGGTGGACGGCGACTGGGCACGGATCGAGAAGCTGCCACTGGGCTACGAGCACAAGGCGTGATGCGTGCATCGCATGGATGCGCGCGAACGGACAGATGGGCATCAGGAAATGCACACGAGGCAGACCTTGGCGTGCCGAGGGTAACGTGCTGCGTGTTCATTGCAGCACCGCGCCGGTTCATTTCAGTGGTCAACATCGCAGCAACGAACGATTTCCTCACAGACCGGCGAGCTCAATCGATGTCTGCACCGGGACATGATTCGACGTGTTGCGCAAATGATGAACCCCCGATCGTGGACCGGGGGTTGCATGGATGATGGCGGTGTGATTCGGGTTGTGTCGCAGATCAGGCGACTTGCTCGCCCAGTTCGCCTTCGCGGTGGGTGAGTTGTGCCTTGAGTCGTGCGAGGATGGAGCTGTGCATCTGGCTGACGCGGGACTCGGAGAGGTCGAGCGTCAGGCCGATCTCTTTCATCGTCATCTCTTCGTAGTAATACAGCATGATGATGAGTCGCTCGGCTCTTGAGAGGTTCTTGCCGACGAGGTCTTTGAGGTCGCGTTTCTGGACGGCTTGAAAGGGGTTGACCTGTCGTTCGTCCTTGAGCACGTCGATCTCGCGGACGTCTTTGTTGGAGTCGGTCTCGAACCACTTGCGTGAGAGCGAGACGACGCCGACGGCGGAGGAGTCTTTGCGGATCTTGGAGAACTCTTCCTGATCGACGCCGAGCTTCTTGGCGAGTTCATCGTCGGAGGCCTTGCGGCCGGTGGCCATCTCGATGGACTTGCGAGCGGTCTCGACCTGGCTGGTGCGTGAGCGGACGAGTCGGGGCACCCAGTCCATGGAGCGGAGCTCGTCGAGGATCGCGCCACGGATGCGTGGTGCGCAGTAGGTTTCGAATTTAACTCCGCGTTCGAGGTCGAACGCTTCAATGGCGTCCATCAGGCCGAAGATGCCGGCTTGGATCAGGTCGTCCACCTCGACTTCATCAGGCAGCTTGGTGTGCACGCGTTCCGCGTTGTAGCGGACGATCGGGAGGTAGTACTCCATCAACTGATTGCGGAGCGGTTCGGTGGCTTTCTTCTTGTAGGTCTGCCAGACCTTGAGGATACGAAGCTCGTCTTCGGGTGTGGGCTTTTGCCTTGGCGTGGAGGGTAAGCGGGTTCTTGCTGCCATGAGGGTCCGTCCCCTGAGTTATGCCGGTCGAGCGTCGTCCCTGATCGCATCGACCCCGCGTGTAGCGGGCAGGCGGGTGATCTTTGTCCGTTCCTATTCTGCGCCCATCACACGTCGCCTCCGCGGCGTGGATGCGTTCTCCAAATCGTCCATCGTTTCCGGAATCGGATACGTCTGTTTGTATTGTTCGATGTGCTGTCGGATAGCCCAGTGCGCCAGCGCGCCAATCGGAAGCGCGATCAGATAGCACGCAACGAGCACCAGGATCGATCGGGTCAGGATGGTGACCGGGTCGTTACCAGCGGCGAGGCCGACGCAGAGCGCGGCCAGGAAGCTGGCGATGGCGAAACAAGTTGCGATGAGCCGGGATGGGATGGGCAGCACTCCGTTACTGTTGCCGGCAGCTCAACGCTCGGCTTCAGAGTTTCCTGGTTTTCGTCAGCGTCCTTGCCAACGTTCCCCCGCTCGTAGAGCAATATACCCGATGATCGATGCGTGTCGAGCGATCTTTGCGCAGTTTGCGTTTATTCCACAATCTTTCAAGCAGGAACGCGGTTCCCTGCCGATAACGTTGGGTTCAGTGCCTTCCACATCCGTTGCCAGAGGGATGCGCGCGAAGGGGTGGCCTCACTTGTGTGTTGATCCAACCGACGCGCAAGAGATGCGATGCACTGAGCCGACGGCGATTGCGGATAGTCGAGCACGAACGGGCTGCGCTTACGCACCGACTTTTGGATGCGCGGATCGGTGAGGACATACCCCGCGTCGCGCGGGCTGATCCCAACGAAGCGTTCACACGTCGCCTCGATGCGCGAGAAGACCTGCTGCGCTTCCTCGCCATCGGCCACCTGATTGATGAGCAGGTGCGTCGGCGGCATCACGCCCCGGCGATGCACGGACTTGATGACGGCATACGCATCGGTGATCGCCGTGGGCTCGGGCGTCGTGATGACCAGCATCCGCTCGGCCGCCGCGCAGAACGCAAGCACGCCGGGGCCGACGCCCGCGCCGGTGTCGATGAGGATCACATCGGCGCTCTGCTCCAGCCGGTGCAGCTGCGCCACCAGTCGGCGCAGCTCTGCATGCGACAGCGCGGCCATGTTCGCCAGACCCGATGCGCCGGGCACGACCTTGAACCCGCCGGGCGCTTCGATCATGACGTCCTGCAGCGTCCGCCTGCCGGCGGCGACGTGCGCGAGCGTGCCGTGGGCGGCGAGGTTGCACTGCACATCGACGTTGGCCGTGCCCAGGTCCGCGTCGAGCAGCACGACCCGCCGACCCAGCGCCGACAGCTGGATCGCCAGGTTCACCGACACCGTCGTCTTGCCCACGCCGCCCTTGCCGCTGGTGACGGCGATGCTGCGCGCCAATCGACGCGAAGCGCCGATCGGCTCGGCAGGGCTCGCGGGCGACACCGACATCGATGCGCCGATCGGCGTCGATGTCGCCGGCAACGGAGCAGGAGTTTCCAACGGAACAGCCACCATCCGACGCAACGCTTGTGCTTGATCAACCATCACGAAACACGCACCTCCCCCATCACCAACGACGCGAGCTTGCGCGCGTCTCCGGGCTCGATCTGATGCGGCACTTCCTGGCCGGTGGTGATGTAACTGATTTGCTTGCTCAAACGCTCCGCCACATTGAGGAGCGTCCCGTACCCAACCGCCTCGTCCAGCTTGGTGAAGATCACCATGCCGGGGTTCAACACATTAAACCGCTCCACCGTCTGGTCCAGCACACGCTGGTGACACGTGGACGACAACACCAGATGCACCTCGTCCGGCTGCGCCTCGTGCAGGAACATCCGAAGCTCCGTGAGCTTCTCGTCGTCTCGCTGCGATCGCCCGGCTGTATCAAGGATCACCACGTCGCAGCCCGACAGCCGTTCTAAACACGGCCGCATCTCCGCAGGACGCGCGACCACTTCCAACGGCGTGCCGATGATGTTCGCATACGTGCGCAGCTGCTCGACTGCGGCGATGCGGTACGTGTCCAGCGTGACGACGCCGACCTTCAAGCCGTGCTTGAGCTTCCACGTCGCCGCGAGCTTCGCTACCGTCGTCGTCTTACCCACGCCCGTCGGGCCCACCAGCGCAACGACGCACGGCCCGCTCGCCTTGCGCCTCGGCACCGACACCGACTCGCCCTTGGGCAACATCAACGCGATCCGCTGCTGCACCGCGCCAAGCACCGCCGACGCGTCGCTCTCACCCGCGGGCAACGCGCTTGCCACCTCTTCCACGATCCGTCGCGCGAGGCCCTCGGCCACCTCTTGCTGGATCAGCCGCGTGTACACATCGACCAGCGCCTCGGGCACGTCCGGCGCACCGCTCGGCGCAGGCATCGCGCCCGGCCGATCGGCGAGCTTCTGCACCAGCGCCTTCACTGCACGCAGCTCATCGGTCAACTGCCGCGCCTGATCCACCGACGAAGACGACGATGACGGCGACACGACCGACACACCATGCGCGCCACCTGCATGAATCGCCGACATCCCCGCGCCGCTGGCCTGACCCTTCTCCAACTCCGCACGCGCCGCAGCGTAAGAACGGCGGATCAACTCGCCCGCAGTTGGCTCTGTTGAGGCGTTGGTCGTCGACGCGGCCGATGCTAACGCGGGTGCTGCTGCTGCGGTCGCACGCATCCTTGCTGCGCTCGACAGCTCGACGCGATCGCTGGTTGCGCTCGCCAAAACCGTTTGTTTTGCAGGCGATGCGGCCTTGGGTGTACCGGGCTGTGCTGCGGGTCGCTTGCGCTGGCCGTAGTCTCGGCCGGGCATCGCGGTGACTTCGACGACCGTCCGCGCACCGATGCCCAGGAAGCCGCCTTGCCTGTAGCTGCGCGTGTGCAGGATCACCGCATCAGCCCCGAGCCGCTCGCGCACGAGGCGCAGCGCTTCTGCCATGTTGCGTGCGGTGATGGTCTGGATACTCAACTCACAACCCCCTGCAAACGATTCGTCCGTGATGCGTCCGCTGCCTCACCGAACTGTACCAAACCCACCGACTCCACATGCACACCCTTGCTGATCTCGTTGTAACCAAGCACCGCGCATGTGGGTAAGTGCGGCTCGACCAAGCGACGCACCTGACCACGCACCTGCGGAGAGGCCAGCACCACCGGCGGTCGGCCCTGCTGCACCAGGCGTTGCACCTCTTCCAAGAGCGCGCCCGTCACGCGGTTCGCCACGCTCGGCGGCATCGACATGCTCGTGCCCTCGTTCGACCGCTCGATGTACCCGTTGATCAAGTCCTCCAACGACGGGTCCAAGCTCACGCAATACAACATCGACTCCGAAGGTCCAAGCGCCATGCCCGTCGCGTCGGGCCGTTGCTCCATCGACGTGTACTGCGAGCAGATCGTCCGACGCAGCGCGTTGCGCACGTACTCGGTCAGCACGTCCATGTCCTTGGTCCGTACCGCCCACTCGCCCAGCGTCTCCACGATGCTCGCCAGGTCGCGGATCGGCACACGCTCGCGCAAGAGGTTCTGCAGCACACGCTGCAACTCGCGCGGCTTCACGACCGGCGAGTCGCCGCCCAGCACGCTGTCACACAGCTTCGGCGAACGCTCCTTCAGCTGCGTGATCAGGTTGTTGACCTCTTCAAAGTCAAGCAGCTCGTGCGCGTGGTTCTTCACGACCTCGGTCAGGTGCGTCGCCAGCACGCTCGTCGCGTCCACCACCGTGTAATTCATGCCCTCGGCCCGCTCGCGCAGGCCCGCCTCGATCCACACCGCGTCCAGCCCGAACGCGGGCTCTTTGGTCTTCTGTCCCGGCAACGGGTCTGCGTCGGGGTCGAGCAAACCGCCGTCCATCGCGAGGTATTGCCCGGGGTACACCTGCCCGCTCGCCACGCTGTTGCCACGGATCTTGACGTGGTAATCGTTGGGCGACAGCTGCATGTTGTCACGGATGCGCACGGGCGGCATCACGAGGCCCTGCTCGCTCGCCAGCGTCCGGCGGATCATCGTCACGCGGTCAAGCAGGTCGCCGCCCGAGCCGCTGTCCACCAGACGCACGAGCGCGTAACCCACTTCGAGTTCTAGCGTGTCCACGTGCAGCGCCTGTTCGATCGGCACGGGCTCTGCCTTCTTGGCCTTCTCGGCCTGCTTGGCCTCGGTTTGCACCTTCTTCTTCTCGCCGCGCGCGACCCAGTACGCCATGCCACCCGCCACCAGCGACAGCGACAGCAACGGCACCAACGGCAGGCCCGTGAACGCGAGCATCGCCATGAACCCCGCCGTCACGCCCAGCGACGCCGACTTGGCCGTGAGCTGGTCGGTCAGCTCCGTGCCCAGGTCCGACTTGCTGCCCGAGCGCGTGACGATGAGCGCCGCCGCGATCGAGATCACAAACGCCGGCAGCTGCGACACGAGGCCGTCGCCGATCGTCAGCCGCGTGAACACCTCCGCCGACTCCGCTGCCGACATGCCCTGCATCCACACGCCTACCGCAAACCCGCCTAACACGTTGACGATCGTGATGATGATGCCCGCGACCGCGTCGCCGCGCACGAATTTCGCCGCACCGTCCATCGCACCGTAGAAGTCGGCCTCTTGCCCGATCTCTTCACGGCGGGTGCGCGCCTGCTTCTCATCGATCAGGCCCGCGTTCAAGTCCGCGTCGATCGCCATCTGCTTGCCCGGCATGCCGTCCAACGTGAACCGCGCGGCGACTTCCGAGATGCGCGTCGCACCCTTGGTGATCACGACGAACTGCACGATGATCAAAATCAGAAACAGGATCGTGCCGACCACCAAGGATGAGCCGGTGACGAACTGTGCAAACGCCGAGATCACCTCGCCGGCGACCGCCATCGGGTCGCCGCTGTCGCTGCCCGTCAAGATCAGCCGTGTGGTCGCGATGTTGAGCACCAATCGAAACAGCGTCGTCGCGAGCAGTAGCGACGGGAACACGCTGAACTCGAGGGGCCTGCTGATGAAGATCGTCGTCATCAGGATCAGCGCCGCGAGCCCGATGTTCGCCGCGAGCATCAGGTCCATCACCATCGTCGGCAACGGCACGACGATCACCGCGATCAACCCCACAAACCCGATCGGCACCAGCAACGGCCGGAACCGGTCGATCTGCTTCACCCACGCGGGCATGACGAGTTGATTGCTGACTTGAGCCATGAGTGTTTCAGCCGCAGATGGACACGGAAGGACGCGGATCAGAATCCGAGCACCACCTGTTCAATCTCAAGTTGTGACCGTTGAAAGTTCATACAACACACGCATCCAAACTCTTTCCGACATCTGTGTCCATCTGTGTCCATCTGTGGCGACTCCGCAACTCCGCATCAAGCCGCCTTGCGACCGCTCAAGCGATACACGTATGCGAGGATCTCCGCGACCGCCGCGTAGTGTTCCTGCGGGACTTCCTGTCCGACTTCGACGCCGTGATAGAGCGCCCGGGCCAGTGGTTTGCGTTCGATCATGGGGATGCCGTGCACCGCGCCGAGTTGCCGGATGCGCATGGCCATGAAGTCGGCGCCCTTGGCGACGACCTTGGGAGCGCGCATCGTGCTGTCATACTTGAGCGCGACAGCGAAGTGCGTGGGGTTGGTCACGATGACGTCGGCCTTGGGCACGGCCGAGGAGATCCGCTGCATCGCCAGCTGCCGAGCGACGCGGGCCCGTCGCTGCTTGAGCAGCGGGTCGCCCTCCATGTCCTTCATCTCGCGCTTCACGTCCTCCTTGGTCATGCGCAGGTCCTTCTCGTGCTGGTACCGCTGGTACCACAGGTCCGTCAGCGCGAGGACAAACACCACGATCGCCAGGATGACGGCCAGCTCGAAGATCAGCCACGCGGCGACGGCGATCATGACCTGCGGGTCCATCGTCGCCAGCCCGAGCACCTTGTCCATGTCGCGCATGACGATCCACCCGGCGACGGCGCTGATGAGCACGAGCTTGGCCATGCTCTGCGTGAGTCGCATGAAGCCGCGGGCACCCAAGATGTTTTTGAGTCCCGAGTAGGGGTTGAGCTTGCTGAACTTGGGAATGAGCGGCTTACCCGTGAGGAGGAAGCCCACCTGCCCCAGCACGCTGACCGCGCCGATGACGAGCAGGACGCCCGCGATGGGGCCGACGGTCCCTCCGACGGCGTGCGCCATGACGCCCACGAGCTTGTCGACATCATCAAACCGCGTGGGGTTGACGGTGTAGTCGCCGCGCAGCATGGCTTCCATCGTGTAGCGCAGGGTGAAGAACACGCGCTCGCTGAAGAAGAAGATGAGCAGGAACGCCGACAGCATCATGGACGCCGCGGTGAGGTCCATGCTCTTTGCGATGTTGCCCTCCTGCCGCGCTTCTGCGCGGCGTCGCGAGGTGGGGGCTTCTGTTTTTTCTCCGGCACTCTCGGCCATCCGTGGCTCACTCCTTGGTCAATACGGCTCAGTTCAGTTCGCTGTCGCGGCGGTGCTCTCGATCATCTGTCGCACGCGGTCGATAGACATCACCAGGTGCTCTTGCGCGAGGAAGCCGATCGTGCCGATGGCCCCAAGCGTGATGAACAGGCCCAGCACGATGCGGACGATGAAGCCGACGCTGAGGATGTTCATCTGTGGCACGGTGCGCGCGATGAAGCCCATGGCGACCGACTCAAGAAACAGCAGGCCCAGCACGGGTGCCGCGACCTTGATCGACAGGTCGAGCATCAGTGTCACGAGGCCCACGGCCATCTCGACCAGCGCGGTGAAGCCGGTGAGCCCGCCGGGCGGGAGGTGTTGGAAGCTGCTGACCATGACGGCAAAGAGCGCGTGGTGGCCACCGATGATGAGGAACATCACCAGGCCGAGCATGAAGAGGACTTCGCCGGTGACGGTGGACTGTTCTCCCAGCTCGGGGTTGTAGACGCCCGCGAGGCCCAGGCCCATCTGCTGATCGATGATGGCACCGCCGGTTTGTAACCCAACCAGTGGCAGCATCGCCGCGTATCCGATCGCGTAACCCAGGAGCAGCTCGAGTGCCATCATGGGCAGCAGCCACCACATCGACACCTCGGTGCCGATGTATGCGCCCAGCATCGTGGACGATGCGAGGGTCGGGCTCATGAGCACGGGGTACACGCAGAACGACAGGCCGATGACGAGAAACGCCTTGACCTGCCGGGGGATCATCGCGCTGCCCAGCACGGGCGAGAGCAGGAACACACCGCTCAGCCGTGCAAGCACGAGCAGCCACGCGGGCAGGTGTTCGAGGATGGGGGTGAGGTCGATCAAGGTTTGTTTACGTGAGTGGTGATTCGTGAGTCGGGTTTGGGTGTTGTGTTGTTTAACCGCCACTGAGCATGCGTGCGGTGAACTCCATGGTCATCTGGATGAGCCAGGGCGTGACGAGGATCGCGACGACGATCATGCCCAGGATCTTGGGTACGAACGTGAGTGTTTGCTCCTGCACCTGCGTGACCGCCTGCAGCACGCCGATGGTCAGGCCGATCACCAGCGCCGCCAGCAGCACCGGCGCGCTCAGGTAGATCGAGAGCATCAGCGTCTCACGCACAACATCGGTCGCTTCACTGGGCGTCATGGTTCCAAATACTCCCATCAGCCAAGCGGTGAAGGCATCCCCGGCGTGAAGAAGCTCGCCAGCAGCGACCCGGCCACAAGGTTCCAACCGTCCACCAGCACGAACAACAGCAGCTTGAACGGCAACGAGATAAACACCGGCGGCAGCATCAGCATGCCCATCGAGATCAGGATGCTGCTGATCACCATGTCGATGATCAGAAACGGCAGATACAAACGAAAACCCATGAGAAACGCGATTTTCAGCTCGCTCAAAATGAACGACGGCACCAGCGTGAGCATGTCCACATCGGCCCGCGTCAGGTTCTCCGGCACGCTCGTGTCCACGCCCCGGTAGTTCAGGATCATGTACACCGAGTCCCAGTTGCCCGCGTACTCGATCTGGTCAAACATGAAGTCGCGCAGCGGCTGCTTCGCCGCCTCCCACGCCTCGATCTGGTTGATCTCGCCGCTCTGCATCGGGATGATCGCGTTGCGGTTGATCCGGTCAAACGTCGGAGCCATCACCAGAAACGTCATGAACAATGACAAGCCCACGAGCACCTGTGACGGCGGCAGCGCCTGCGTCCCAAGCGCCTGACGCAAGAGCGACAGCACGATGATGATCCGCGTGAAGCTCGTGCACATCACAAGCAGCGCCGGCGCGAGCGACAGGATCGTCAGCAGCACAACGATCGAGATCGTCGCGTCCAGCTGGCCCGCCGAGCCGTTGTTCACCGTCTCGCTGCCGTTGACAGGCACCGCCCGGCTCGCGTTGTCCAAGAGCGACATCGGGTTGCCAAGGTCCAGCCCCTCCGCCGACGTCTGTGCATGCGCAACACCACTCGCGCCGATCACGCACCACATCAACACACTCAAAAGAACCGCGCGCATCACCCGTTCACCCCCTTCCCTTCTCCCGGTCCGCTCCAGCGCATCTTCGACTTTAGCGACGACAGCGAGTCGCGCACACGGTCCACGCGGTGCTCGCTCTGATCCAGCCCCTCGGCCCGCGCATCGCTGGGCTCATCCGCGTCGAACTGCTTGTTCAGCCGGCTGAACACGCCTTGAAACGAGTGCGTCATGCTCTGCGGCCGGCCTGCTTCGATGGATTGCAACAGCGATGCGACTTCCTGTTCATCGTGCACCTCTGACAGCGTGCGCAGGCCACCCGAAGAGTCGCCCACGATGAGCACCCTTGGCCCGACGCGCAGCAGCAGCACCGCCGACTTGGGCCCGACCACGCTGCGCGACAGCACCTCGACCACCGGCGATCGCACGCCCATGTTCACGCCACGCACCCGCAGCGCCAGCCAGCGCAACCCCAGGATCAGCGCGATGACAACGCCCAGCGCCGCGGCGGTGGACAACACCCATGAGGAGTCTTGCGGGGCCGAGAGCGGCACGGCTGATTCATCGACCCGGATGTTCGACGGCGTCAGCGCCTGCTGCGCTCGCGCGCTGGGCGTGCCCAGCGCGGACTCTTCGATCGCCGACGGGCGGACCAGCGGGAGCTTGGCCTGCTCGGCTTGCCCGGCGTCTTGCGTCACCACGTTGTGAGCGCGGGCCGAGTCCGGCTTGATCCCTTCATCGGCGGGCGGCTGCGCGCTTGTTGCGGGATGCGCCGCGTCCCCCGAGAGCTGCTCGGCCAGCTTGACCATGCGGTCCGTCGCCGCCGGCTCATCATCGGCATGCGCGATCGCACCTACACACACGCACGACACCACGACAACGCCATGCGCGAGCGCCACAAGCCAGCCAGATTGTCGACCATCACCACAACGCACTCGGCCCTCCCTGGCCAACTGTTTCAACCGGCTCCGCCGATCGCCCCCGTTCCCATGCCCCCCGGTGTCCCCGACTCTGCCCGCGTGACCGACGGCTCCGCGCCGATCAATCGCTTGCTTAACCCACCGCCGTGCCCTGCGCATCTGCGGATGCGAACTCTTCCACGTCGTTGATCACTTCGCTGACGCGGATACAAAAATTGTCGTTGAGCACGAGCACCTCACCGCGTGCGACACGGCGTCCGTTGACGTACACGTCCACCGGGTCGCCCGCCAGCTTGTCGAGTTCCACCACGCTCCCCGGGCCAAGCTTGAGCACATCCTCCACCAGCATCTCGGTTCTGCCCAGCTCGATTGTGACCTCTAGGTCCACGTCGCTGAGCAGGTCCAGCCCCCGTCGTGTCCGGCTGTCGTCGCCCGTTGCGTCCATCGCCTGCTGCTGCAGCGAGTCAAGCTCCGCCTGTGCCTCGGCGAGCGCCTGAGCGACGATATCGTCCGCGATCGATTGTTTGTTCTGTTCGTCGCTCATCCTTGAGCTCCTGTCGTCCGTGTGATCATGCCGAGCCGCAGCATAACGAC
>DAIOEG010000007.1:0-6593 GCA_036746415.1 Phycisphaera sp.
GGGCAGGTCTCTCAATAGCGCTGGCCGACGCGACCCCGAGGCCCTGCTCATGGGCGACTCCATCTACAACTTCAGGTCGCTGACGATCGAGGGTCTCGCGGCCGGCGAGTATCTCGTGACCGCATACGCAGCTGGCCATGCAGGCGAGCCGTACCCGCAGAGGATCCGCGCTCACCGTGACCCGCTGACTGATGCACCGCTCGCGGGTCGATACGGCCTGGACCGTCTCGTCGCTGGACAGACGCACACGACCCTGAGCGTGCGACCGATCGCAGGCGTGATTGTCCTGCAAGCGCTGGACAGCGACCCGTTTCTCAACGCATTGCAGATCCAACTCGTGCCCGAGCCCACCCTGGCGTGGTCGGGCCTGACGTGCTTGTTGCTGCTCCGCCGCTCGACCAAGTCCCATGCAAGATGAGTCACCACCCAATCACCCGCCGGGTTGCTGACTGACCCCCAACGACGCCGCCCGCGTTGTATGCGAGAGTCCACAACGCGCATCAAAAAAAGCCGAGCGTCTTGCGACACTCGGCCTCTTTGATTCAGCGTGAAACCAAGTCGATTACTTGATTTCGACTTCGGCGCCAGCGCCCTTGAGCTTCTCGACGATCGCGTCGGCGTCCTCTTTCGAGACGCCTTCCTTGACCGGCTTGGGGGCGGCTTCGACGAGGTCCTTGGCTTCCTTGAGCCCCAGGCCCGTGATCTCGCGGACGACCTTGATCGCTTGGATCTTGTTGGCGCCGCCGGCCTTGAGGATGACGTCGAAGCTGGTCTTCTCTTCCTTGACCTCAGCGGCATCCGCGGGGCCGGCCATCATGACGGCTCCGCCAGCGGCGGGCTCGATGCCGTACGTGTCCTTCAGGTAGCCGGCGAGGTCGACGGCGTCCTTCAGCGTCAGGCCAACGATCTTGTCACCCAGTTCCTTGATAGCAGTCGCGACTTCAGACATTGCAAACACTCCACTGTGAAGCCCCCAAGAGGTCGCTGAACACCAGCGATTTAACCCGCACACGGGCCAGTCGGGGGACGGTTCATAAACAATCAATCAAACACACAAACGCCCGGGCCTCAAGCGATCTTCGTGATCGCTTCGCCCTTCTCGAGCTTCTCTTCGATGGTCTTGAGGATGCTGGCGATCTTGCTGCCGGGGCTCTTGATCGCGCCGGCGATGTTGCGACCGGGCGAGAGCAGCATCGTGACGACCTTGGCCTGCGCCTCTTCCTTGGTCGGGTATTCCGAGAGCTTGCGCAGCTCGGTGGGGCCGAACGAGATGCCGTCCATCACGGCGGCCTTGAACTGCATCTTCTCGATCTTCTTGGCCCAGTCGAGCAGCTCACGCGCGATCGAGACGATCGACGTGTCCTCGTCGGTGGGGTAGATCAGCGTGTTGCTGCCCTCGACCCACTGGCCGAGCGGTTCGAGCTTGCCGCTGCCGAAGGCGCGCTTGGCCAGCGAGTTCTTGACGACGGTGATCTTGACGTTCTTCTTGCCCAATGCGGCACGGAAGCCGTTGGTCGTGTTGCTGTCCACGCCTCGGATGTCCACGAGGATTGCCCCATCCATCGAGCCGAAGAGGTCGCGGTATTGGTCGGTGATCAGGTTCTTAACGGGCTTGCTCATAGGGGTGCCCTTCGCATCAGGGGTCAGGTGAAAAGTTCAAACAAACGCGAAAACAAGCGAGCCGGGCCGTGTCGGCCTGGACCCGAAACAAGTTAAAACAACACGGGCACCGCGGGCGTCATTGTGCCCTTAATCACAACCTTCTTCATATACACGCCCTTAGCCCCACCGGGCTTGCGGGCGATCAGGTGGTCGATAAACGCCTTGGCGTTTTCCGCCAGCTTGTCGGCCTCGAAGCTCTGCTTGCCGATGATCGCGTGGATGTTCCCGCCGTCGTCGTTGCGGTACTCGACCTTACCCGCGGCGAACTCGCGCACGGCCGTGATCGCGTCCGCCGCCACCGTGCCGGCCTTGGGCGATGGCATCAGGCCCTTGGGGCCCAGCATCTTGCCCAAACGGGCCACCACACGCATCATCGACGGCTCGGCGATCGCCACGTCGAAGTCCATCCAGCCCTCTTCAATCTTCTTCACCAGCGACTCGCCACCCGCTTCCATCGCGCCGGCTTCCTTGGCCTTGGCGACCTTGTCATCGCTGACGAACGCGATCACCCGCTTGGGGCCACCGCCCACGCCGTGCGGAAGCGACACCGCCCCGCGCAGCTGCTGGTCGGCCTGCTTGGGGTCGATGCCCAGGTGCACGCAGATGTCCACCGACTGGTCGAACTTCAGCTTCTTCATCGCCTTGACCCGGTTCACCGCCTCGTTGAGCGGGACGGGGTTCGCGGGGGCTTTTTCGATGTCGCTGCGGTAACGCTTGCCTTGCTTGGGCATGGGAACGATCCTTTCGATCAGCGGCCAGGAACAAGCCCGGCCGGCCGTCTGCCACGGTTCAAAGGTCCGTGGTGAACCCAATCAGAAAATCAGTGTGACTGAGAAACAACGTAGGGCAATCCAGCAAAACGCTGGCCGGCCCAGACGCGGTTTACGACAACGCCTCGACCTCGACGCCCATCGAACGTGCGGTGCCAGCAACGGTCCGCATGATCGCCTCGACGGAGTGCCCGGTCGTCTCGCTGGCCTTGTCCTCGGCGATCGCGCGGACCTGGGCGACGGTGAGCTTGCCGAGCTTGTTCTTGTTCGGCTCGCCCGAGCCCTTCTGCAGCTTGAGCGTCTTCTTGATCATCTCGGCCACCGGGGGCTTCTTGATCTCCAGCGTGAAGCTGCGGTCGCTGTACACCGTGATCACGCAGCCGACGACCTGGCCCATCATGGGTCGGGTCAGCTCGTTGAACTGCACGATGAACTGGCCGGGGTTGACGCCGTTGGCACCCAGAGCGGGGCCGATCGGCGGGGCCGGGGTCGCCTGACCGGCAGGCGCCTGGATCTTGAACTGCTTGGTGATTTCCTTCTTGGCCACGGTGGGCCTCCTTTCGAGTTGCCGGGTCGGGTTGAACTTCGCGGGGCGAAGGTTCCGGGGGCAAGTCTCCCACGATCAAGCCGGCTCGTGGTTGGCCGGGGCGGAAGGACCGCCGTACCCGCACGACCCTTGCGGATCGAGCGAGCAGAATACTGTAACAGCGTTTGAACCGGCGTCAAATAGACGCTACTCGCGTCAAACCATACCTATTGGACTGCCTCCGCAAAATAGAAGCGATGTCCTTCACGGCGGCGGCAAGTCTTCCCAACGGATGCCCGGCCGGGTCGGGTCGAAGGTGACCGAGGAGCCTAAGGCGTCGGCGGTGACAGCTTGGGCGTGTCCATCGCCGAAGACGGCGTTGTTGATGTCGCCGTGCAACGCGATGCGGTTGGGCTCATCGAATCGGAAGCTGTTGTCGCCTGCATCATCTTTGTCAACGTCGTCGTAGTTGACGAAACCAAGCCCAAGCGGCGCGGCGTAAGACTCCTGGCGGGTGCAGTCGCCAGCCATCAGCCAGGACGATGCGTGGGTCATATCGCTTTGACGGACCGCCCGCACCGTTCGCACCCCCGCGACCCAGCGTGATGTCAGGAAATACGACACCCAGGTGGGCTCGGGCAGCTGCGGGCAGTTGTAGACGAGGAGTGTGTTGGCGTCGTTGTAAGGCACCAACAGTTCGATCCAGCCCTTCCCCACGCCGTCTGGGGCGGAGCCGTTGCCTCCGAACTGTTGGGTAGGGCCTGTGGGCGTGAACCAGCCGGCGTGGTCCTGCGCGTAAAGGGATTGCATGAGCCCGACGCTGCGCAGCTGCGTGAGGCACTTGAGTTGCCGAGCATGGTCACGCGCCGCTGAGAGCACGGGCAGCAGCAGGCCGGTGAGCAGCGCGATGATGGCAAGCACTACCAACAGCTCGATGAGTGAGAACGCGCGGACTTGTCGTCGACCGATCAGCATGGGTGCTTCCTTACGTGGTTGAAACAATCCAACTTCACTGCCCTTCAATCAACGCACGGGCCCGGTCTTCAAGCTGCGACTCACGCTTGGCTTTCTCAGCGATCTGCGCCTCGATTTGCGCATCCGTAAGCGGACCACCCTGCGGACCGGATCTGATTTGGGCGTCTCGACGCTGATCAAGAATCTTTGTGTTAGGAGGCCAGTGCATGATAAAAACGTCTTCGTTCAACGGCACACCACGCTCGAACTTGTCGATGGAATAGACCCCATACATGGTGCGGTGAGTCTTACCCAGATGTTCCACATAAATGGAGGTTTCATGCGTCAGCTTGGTCGGGTTGCTCGAGTCGTCGTAGTCAATACGACGACTCATCAAATACCCTGAATCCGGATCGGTCATACGATATTCGAGCAAGCGTCCTCCATCGAAAATCCACTCCTCGGCGACGCTCGGTTTGGCTTGGGCATAGGTCACTGTTGTTTTACCGTCTAATTGAGCTTTGACCGTCCAGGTAAGCTGTTTGTATTCATCGAGCAAAGATTCTTCAGAGCTTGCCCTGCGCAAACCCAAAAAGACATCAATCCCAGTGTGAAATCGTGTATGCGGTTGATTGCTGATTTTGCCAGAAAACAAGCTGGGACGGAATCTCGTGAGCATTTCAAATGTTCCCGAGCGATGGATCAGCGAGTGCGCATCACGACTCATGCTTTCGATGCCATGGTCGCCACTTTTGTGTGTCACATCGCTCCGCCAACGATTCGGCGCACAACTAAAAATCTCGACATATTCGCTACGACTGGTTCTCGTCATGCTTTCTTTCAAGCTTGAAAGATCGTGCTGTCCGGGCATGCTTTTCAGATGCTCTTCATGCACCTTCACTTGCTCATTGAGTTGCTCTTCGGTCATGGGGATCGGGACATTCTCTGTCACCAGCCGCGCTTCAACGTGCAAGTGGGCGTGGCTTTCCAGGTAGGCCTTAAGGGGGCCGATGTCGGGGGCGTCTTGCGCGGTTGCTGGGGGCAGCCAGAGGGCGGCGAGCAGGGCCAGGCCGGCAGATCGAGGGGTTGTCATCGTTGGTTTCCGCTTGAGTGGTGTTGGGTTGTACGAGGCGGTCAGCGGCTGGGTTCTGCGTCGTACGCGAGCAGGCCCATCACAAGCTGGACATCCTTGATGCCGTGCTGCTTGACATAAGACCCGACAAACGGCTCGATGCGGGAGCGCTGCCCCGAGTCGCGCAGCGATTGCAGGTAGTAGTACAGGGCCCTGTCCGAGAGCGGCTCATCGGGCGCATCCGCGAGACGCTGATCGACCAACTGAATCACGGCTCGATACCGGCCGGGCCGGAGGTGAGACCAGAGCAGCGCGTCCCACGGGTCGATCAACTCGGCGTCAGCGGGCAGACCGAGCGATTGTTGGATCGTCGGCCGGCCACCGAGGTTCCAGAGTTCAGAAGCGTTGCGGACGATGACAACGCCGAGCACCGCGCAGACGACAACGACAGCCGAGGTCTTGAGCCAGCCGGCGCGTTGCAGGAACGATGGGAGTTTCATGAGAGCCCCGGTGGGACGGGAAGAGAACTCGCACATGGAGTTCGCATGCGAGGACTGTACAGTCAGCCGAGGACAACAAACAGTGCTTTGCGTTTGAGGACTGCGTTAGATCGTGCCGGAGGCAACACCGTTACAGTCGATGCGTGCCGCACGGACCGTCGAGTGTACACGCCAGCTACACGGCGCAGGTGAAGTGATGCGGCGTGTCAGCGTTCGATCCGAACCTTTCGGCGGAGCAGTGTCAGGCCCAGCAACGCGGCACCCGCCACCGCAGCGGTCGGCGTGGGGATGAACGTGTCGGCCACCGAGCCGTCTTGGAGCGTCATGACCTCGTACCGCAGCGACGGGCTTGCCGGGTCGATGCCGACCCAGGCGTTGGGCACGTTGAAGCTCAAGTGCTCGTTGGTGACGGTGTAGTCGGCGACGCCTTTGATGGGGCCCCATCCGCCGGCGGTGGGGTCGGTGCTGGGGGTTTCAGAGAGGGCGTCTCGGAGGGGCAGGCCGTCGTAGGTCGCGGCTTCGACGCCTCGGACGACGGTTTCCCATGGGAACATGACCGAGTTGGCGGGGAGTGTGTCGTCGGCGTCGAGGAAGAGTTGGAAGCCGTCGCCGTAGCGGGTGGGCAGCGGTGTTTCGCCGTTGGCGTTGCCGCCGTCCCCTTCTGAAGGTGCTTCGAGCAGGATCGGCCGGTCGAACCAGATGTGGAAGTACAGCCGATCGCTCGCGGGCTTGTAGACCCACGCGGCGTCGCGCACGCCCAGGGCATCCAAAGCCCCCGGCTCTTCCGCGAACGCCGGCAGCACACACGCCAGCACGAGGCCCGCTTTGCATCCACCGAGCGTCCATCCATTGATCGTTTTCATCTTCAGAAACTCCAAAGCCCCGCACGTGAACAACAGCCGAGAGGCACACCGTCCCCACCTGTCGCATCGGCCAACCCTCCGCGGATGCATGAAACACCACGGGCCGTGCCGCGTCCGATAGTGTCACCAAGGCCAGCCCGCCGATCACCGCAGGATCAACCCCCAACCCGCTTCACCATCGCCCTATCGCCCTGCCGTCCGACCGCCCCACCGCTTCGATAGCCCACTCGCCCTGTTCGACGATGG